>JACQZC010000072.1 GCA_016207905.1 Nitrospirota bacterium
CATATACCTTAGAAGGAATCTTTTATCCGACTCTGTATGTAACAGACACTCAAGGCAATATTTATTCTGATGTGATTGCAATCACTGTGCTTTCAAAGACAGAGATGGATAACCTTCTTAAAGGGATATGGGAGAGGATGAGGGGAGATCTGGCAAACGGTGATGTCAATAGTGCGACACTCTATTTCGATGACTTTTCAAAGGATGCCTACAGAGAAATGTTTTCTGCCCTTTCTTCGTTCCTTCTCCAGATAACACAAGAACTTACCGACATCAAGCTTATAAAGCTTACAGAGGATTTAGCAGAATATGATATAAGGACATTCAGAAACGGCAAAGAATACTCTTTTTACCTGTTATTTGTAAGGGACAAAAGCGGACTATGGAAAATAAGGTCTTTTTAGGGGATTAATTATGGAGAATCTTTTAAGTAAAAAACTTATTCTGGTTACAGGGATTATTTTTGTGATGTTTCTTCTATTATCCACAGCAGTAGAGGCTTTTGCTGGCTGGGGCTGGATTATATTCCATGAGAGGTCATTTAAGGGTAGGGTGATTGATGCAGAGACTAAAGAGCCTGTAGAGGGTGCAGTGGCGGTTGCACAATATCACGCTAACTATTTAGGTCCGACTGCATCTCATAAAACTCTTATAGATGTTCAGGAGGCTTTAACTGACAGCAAAGGAGAGTTTTTTATTTCCTCCCTTACAAGGCTCATTTATCCCTTTGCACTGGGTAGTGGTACAGATTTTCTGATATGGAAGCCTGGGTATAAGCCTGCCATAAGTCCCGGAGAGTTCTTCAGCAAGGAGCCGGGAACTATAGAGGACTGGCCTGTATGGATACCAGAAATACAGAGCTATGGGGAAAGACCAAGGAGAATCGGTATTGTGGAGCTTGAAGGGGTGAAGACATTGGAAGAGAGACGGATGGTATCAGTCGATCCTTTTGGTGAAGAGAGTGATTGGAAAAAGCAGAAACAGTTTATAAGATTGATAAGGGAAGAATGGGAATTTATTTACAAAGAACCTGCTGGAAACCTTTACAAAATTGAGGAAAAATGATTAGAACTAAACTTATATTTCTTATATTAATTTTATTGTTTAATATACCTTCCGCCTATCCTTTAGAAGTAGAAACCCATGAAGCGATTAATGAACACATTTCTTCTACCCCCGTTAGTGGATTTTCCCTGGATGGCTATTTAAAAAATAATTTAGGCTTTATAAAAGGAAAAGACGAAGAAATAAATGGAAAGAAAATTTCTAGGTTAATAAAAGACGGTGGCAGTTATGAGGACAGTCCGCCATGGACGATTCCATATATCCGTTCTTTGAATCACTTTCATAATCCTTTAAAATTATGGGACAAGGCAGGTCTTAAGGATTCGATATGGGGAGAATCTTCTATCCTGTGGGCTCAGAAGCCTTTAGGGACACAAGGCCCAGGAGGGCATTACTCATGGCATGATGTGAGGGATTATTTCTACAAGGCACTTACCTCAACCGACAAAAATACCAGAGAGAAAAACTTTGCAAAAACATTCAGGGGCATAGGACAGTTGATGCATCTTATTCAGGATGCTTCGGTCCCTGCTCATACAAGGGATGACGCACATATAATCTATAACTATGAGAAGTGGGTTGAAGAACTTAGACTAAAGGAGCCAAGCACATTTAATACTTGGCTGAGTAATGCCACAGGCTACGATAAATCAATTTTGCGTTTTCCACAACATTCATTAGCTCCAGTCCCTATAGCAAAGTTGATGGATACAGACCGATATTATATGGGAACTAATCCAGATATAACAGCATCTTCAGCCATAGGGATTTCCGAATATTCCAATGCCAACTTCTTTAGTGAAGGTACAATTTTCGCAGATTTTCCTTTTCCCAGCTGGAACAGTGTTGAAATAGCCAATTATTCAATACCAGACCCAAGAGATTCATCAAGGACGGTTCTAAGGGAGTATTATAAAAAGGTCAGAGATGGAGAGACAGGTTATCGTTTGGCAACTGTCGGATTGCTTGAGGATTATGTAACAAAATACTTCTCACCATTAGCAAAATTCCTTAGAGCTTCCGAAAAGCCTGCTCTCGATGCAAATGTCTACCGTGACTATGCCTCCCTCCTCATCCCCCGCGCCGTTGGCTACTCAGCAGGACTATTAGATTATTTCTTCAGGGGAAGGATTAGTGCGGTGAATGCTACTTCTTTGATAAACAGCTCCTTCGAAATAATAGACATCCGCTTGAAAATCCAAAACAACACCCCAAATGAGGACATGATAGGAGGAACGGCAGTTATAACATACGAATACACGCTTAATGGAAAAACTGTTTACGGTAAATCCAATGAAGTGGCTATGGCTAAGTATATCGTCATCAAGGGAGTCTCTGAAGGGATGGCAGAAGGCTCAAATGTTTCTCCTTTTAGTTTGGCATTCACCTTTACTGACAACCCTATACCACAAAATGCAAAGAACAAAAAATTCTGGCTCGTATACAAAGGGCGATTAGGGAAAGAGCAAGGTGCTGTGGCAGTAAGCCTTTTATCCGAATCAAAAGTGAGTTTGCCTGCGGCATTAAATGTTTCTATCGGGGAATCTAAAAAACTTTCCATTACTATAGGGAATAATACTTACGAAAAGGACATATCTGCAGAACTTGGCACTCAGACATTTATCAAGGCGAGATTCGCAGAGGGCAATCCTTTTATCGTTGGGGTTTTAACTCAAGCTCAGGGTTCGCTTGATAGCGTAGTTCATTTATATAAATTGACTGATGGAGAAATCATATATGAGGGCGAAGCTAAGAGAATGAAACATCAATCCCAAATGCCTTCAAAAGCTGTAGTGTATTATGAGCCTCTCAATATGTCCGAAAATACTTCTGATATAGACAGGTCTTTTGTGGGAGATGTGAAAGTTACCATAAAGGACGACACTATAAAGAAGTATCCTTATGACCTTTATATCTCAAACGATGGCACAGAAATCAATATAATGGGAAGCTATATGGCATATGCCAATTGGATTTCGGACCATACATACACTTGTACAATAACTGAAAAATATCATGAGCAACCAATAACATACACCCACACATGCAACCTAAGCCGAAATGAGAGCCGACTTTATGAAAAGGGCATATTTATAAATGACAATCTGACGCCTGTTGCAAGCGGCATAATTACAAAAAGATTAATTCCGAGGGATGTTACTTGGTCTGGTACTACTTTTTCTTCGACAGACCTCCATTACTATTTCGGCAATATTTGTTATTGGGGTGCTTATTATGCCGCAGGTATTCCGTCTGAGGTTGGGAGTTTAAGATTCGATGCGATTAAAACACTTTCAAAAGATGACTATGCATATAAAATTCATTACACAGATTCGTGGGGAAATAGTTGGGGATATGCTACCTTTGTATCCGGTATAAATGTGGGAAATTATGAGATGAAGACATCGCTTCTCAGAAAAACAGGCAGCAGTATAGGGCTTGGCAGTTACAGGTCATATAGCTTATCTCAGGGAGGATTTTTCTGCGATGGCTTTCCTGGGTATTTTCTGATAAATGAAAATAATGAGACATTTATGTTTGTTGTATTAAATGCGCAGACAAGGAAGGTTTATGCATATCCAAAGTTTTTGGGGTGTAACCTTGCTGACTATGGAAGCCCTATAATGGAAATGCCAGTGCCATTTGACGACACAGGTATCTCGGATATAACATTCATGAGGTTACCGTAGGACGGGGTGACAATAGATGGGTAAGTTGTAAATAAAAAGTTGTGAAAAGCGTGTAAATTTTTATATAATTCAAGATTTATATGGAGGTTAGAAGATGGCATTGACAGGCGTTGACATATTTAAACTTCTTCCAAAGACGAATTGTAAAAAATGCGGCTATCCAACATGTCTTGCATTTGCAATGAAGTTGGCTCAAAGACAGGCATCCTTAGATTCCTGCCCTGATGTCTCTGAGGAGGCAAAAAGGCTTCTCGGAGAGGCATCCGCACCTCCTATAAGGCAAATAACCTTTGGAATAGGTGCTAAGGCAGTTAAATTGGGCGAGGAGACCGTTCTTTTCAGGCACGACAAGAAATTCGTCAATCCTTGTGCATTCGTAGTTGAGATAAAAGATACATCGAGCGAGGGAGATGTCCTTAAAACTATAGAGGGTGTGCTTACATCAGAGATAGATAGGGTGGGACAGAAGCTAAGAATAGACGGAATACTCATCAATAACGAGTCAAAAGACCCCTCTGCCTTAGAGTCCCTCTCAAAACTCATCAAAGAGAAAGCCCCTGATGTCCCTGTAATCATATCCACAGAAGACCCGGTTGCAGGTGAATCGGCTTTAAACCAGTTTTCGGATAAAAAGCCCATACTCTTTGGAGCAAATCCAAAAAATATAGAGCAAATGGCAAAGGTGGCAAACTCGTTTAAGGTGTCATTGGGTGTATCTGCCAATAGCCTCGATGAGCTTGTCTCACTCACTGAAAAGGCAAAATCCATTGGAATTGAAGATATAGTCATAGATGGAGGGGCAAGAAAAGCAGGTGGAATAATTGAACAAAATACAATAGTTAGGAGAGCATCTATAAAGAAAAACTTTAAGCCTTTAGGGTATCCTGTGATAACCTTTGCTCAGAGGCAAGACAGCATGCTCGAGGCACTTTTAGGTGCATTAGGCGTAGCAAAGTATTCATCCATAGTGGTTTTAAGCAGTATAGAGAAGTGGAAGAATCTTGCCCTTTTCACTATGAGACAGAACATCTACACAGACCCTCAGGTGCCTATGCAGGTTGAGCAGAAGATATACAAGTTAGGGGAGCCTTCGGCTGACTCTCCGCTTCTTATAACGACGAACTTTTCTCTTACATATTTTATAGTCTCTGGCGAGGTGGAAAACAGCAAGGTTCCTTCGAGGCTTGCTGTTATGGACTGTGAGGGGCTTTCTGTGCTTACAGCATGGGCAGCAGGGAAATTCACTGCAGGAAAGATATCGCAGTTCATAAAGGAATCAGGCATCGAAAGCGAGATGAGTCATAGAGAGCTTATTATTCCGGGCTATGTTGCAATCCTAAGCGGTGCAATAGAGGATAAATTAGAGGGCTGGAAGGTCACTGTTGGGCCGAGAGAGGCAAATGCCCTGCCTGCCTTTTTAAAGTCGAGGGCGGCGTAAAGGTTTGATTAATTATGTATAGAGAAATGTTTAAAAATAAAAAAGGAGCGTTTTTTTTTGCACATGGCAAAAAATGCGATTCCTTATATTTAGTAGGAGGTCAGGATGTCTAAGACAATAGCCTCAGCCGCTATAAGAGGAGCCAATGGGCTTGTCAAGGAGGCTGAGGTCATGCTCGATGAGGTTATATCCGAAAAGGGGAATGATTATGCATTCGAGTTCCCGGACACTGCTTTTTATCTGCCAATGGTATATGCCATGACAGGGTTTCCGGTAAAGACCCTTTCTGACATGCGGGTTGCTCTTGGATATGCAAAGGAAATGCTTCATCCTGAGCCAAAGGAGAGCATTTATCTACCTTATCTTGGCGAGGCACTGGATTCGGGAATGGCAACTCTTTTTGCAGAGGAGATAATACTTGCTTTGAAATATATTAAGGGTCTTGAGCCTGCAAAGGACCCTGAGACAGGCTATGTTTATAATGGGTTTATAACAGATACCATACAGAGAAACTTAGGCATCCAGCTTGTTGATGGAACAATGCCTGGCTTTGCGGCTGTTATAGGTGCGGCACCTAACGAGGACATTGCTTTGAGCATCATAAGGGAGCTTCAGGAAAAAAACATCCTGACATTCCTATCAGGACATGTAAATGGAAATTCAGTTACAAAACAGCTCTTGAGACGAGGTGTTGAGCTTGGCTGGGACACAAGGATAGTGCCTCTTGGTCCTGACACAGAGCACACACTTTATGCCTTAGACTGGGCTATAAGGGCATCCCTCATATTCGGTGGAAAAAAGCCCGGAGACTATAAGGGGCATCTTAAATACCAGAAAGACAGGGTATTTGCATTTGCACTAGTACTGGGCGAGCTCGATGACATAAAGTGGACTACTGGTGCAGGTGCTATAAACATGGGATTCCCTGCTGTTTCGGACACCGACATACCTGTTATACATCCAACAGGTGTCTGCATATACGAGGAGGTTGACAAGGAGTTTGAGCACTCTAAGATTGTCCAAAAGGCAATTGAGGTCAGGGGGCTAAAGATTACAATCGAAAAACCTCCTATTCCTGTTTCATATGGTCCTGCTTTTGAGGGCGAAAGAATCAGAAAAGAGGATATGTTCATAGAGTTTGGAGGTCAGAGAACACCTGCATTTGAATGGGTAAGGATGAGGGAGCTTGAAGAAGTAGAAGACGGAAAGGTTACTGTCATAGGCAATGGCTGGCAGGAACGATACGAAAAAGGTGGTCAGATGCCGTTGGGAATTGTCATAGATGTGGCAGGCAGGAAGATGCAAACGGATTTCGAATCGGTTATAGAAAGAAAAATTCATCATAACATAAACGAGGCACAAGGGCTTTGGCATATGGGTCAGCGTGATCTAAACTGGATAAGAATCAATCATAATGCAAAAAAAGAGGGCATTACGCTTGAGCATATAGGACATATAATGACGACAATGACACATCACAGGTTCAGGGCAATCGTGGATAAGGTTCAGGTAACCATATATACGGATGAGGCAGATGTGCTTAAGGTTCAGGAGGAGGCAAGACACTCTTATAAGGAGCGTGACCATAGGCTCGGCGGGCTTGTAGATGAGGCAGTGGATACATTTTATTCATGCCTCTTATGCCAGTCATTTGCCCCAAGCCATGTGTGTGTTATCTCACCTGAAAGGCTTGGTCTTTGCGGTGCATATAACTGGCTTGACTGTAAAGCCGCATTCGAGATAGACCCGACAGGCGGAAATCAGCCTATCACAAAGGGCGGGCTTTTGGATGCAAGATATGGCAGATATACAGGAATAGACGAGTATCTTAAGAAGGCATCAGGAGGCGCGGTAGAGACACTTAACCTCTACACCATAATGGAAAACCCCATGACATCCTGCGGATGCTTTGAGTGCATAATCGCAATAGTCCCTGAGGCAAACGGAGTGATGATTGTTCAGAGAGGACATACGGGTATGACTCCTGCTGGAATGAAATTCTCCACACTTGCAGGCTCTGTTGGCGGAGGGACACAGAACCCCGGGTTTATGGGCATTGGAAGAAATTTTATAGTAAGCAAGAAATTCCTTCATGGAGACGGAGGAATAAAAAGAATCGTATGGATGACAAAGAACCTCAAGGAGAGCCTTAAAGAGGAATTTCAAAAAAGGGCTGAGGAAGAAGGGGTCCTTGACCTTTTGGATAAGATAGCAGATGAGTCTGTAGCAGAGGACTCGGAGAAATTGCTTGAGTTCCTTTCAAGCGTTGGGCATCCGGCACTTGAGATGGAACCTATGTTTTAGTAAGGAGGATATTGTGGAAAAGAACATAAAGAGTGCAAACAGTGCGGCTGAAAAGATTATAGAGTGGGGTGAGGCGCAGGGCATTATGACCTGCTTTGAAAGGGCAGAAAGGCTCAAACCCTGTCCAATAGGCGCAGAGGGTGCGTGCTGTAAGGTCTGCCATATGGGACCATGCAGACTCGTTGGGAAAAACGCAGAGGAAGAGGCAAGAGGTGTATGCGGAGCAACCCTTCCTACGGTTGCGGCAAGAAACCTCGTAAGGATGATAGCCGCTGGAACAGCCGCACACTCAGACCATGCAAGGGATATGGCACTTACACTTCTTGCAGTTGCCACTGGAGAGGTGAAGGACTTTAGAATTACCGATGTCAAAAAGCTAAACAGGACTGCTGAAATCTTAGGCATAGAGTTTGGAAACGGCAGAGCTGTTCTTGACACGGCAAGGGATGTTGCCCTAAGACTGCTTGAGGACTTTGGAAGACAAAAAGGAGAGCTTAATTTCATAAAGAGGGCGCCTCAAAAGACACAGGAGAGATGGAAGAAATGGGGCATAGTCCCAAGAGGCATTGATAGGGAGATTGCAGAGGCAATGCACAGGACATCGGTTGGTGTTGACCATGAGCCTGACCATCTCCTTACACACGGCTTAAGAACTGCTCTTGCCGATGGATGGGGCGGATGCATGGTCTCCACAGACATAACAGACATACTCTTTGGAACTCCAAAGCCAGTAAGGGCAGAGGCAAGCTTTGGAATCTTCAAGGAAGACGAGGTAAACTTAGTTGTCCATGGACATGAGCCATCTCTTGCAGAGATAATTGTAGATATTGCAGGAGACCCTGAGCTTATGGCATATGCAAAATCAAAAGGTGCAAAGGGCATTAACCTTGGAGGCATGTGCTGTACTGCCAATGAGGTCCTGATGAGACATGGAATACCGACTGCAGGTGGATTTACGAATCAGGAGCTTGGCATTATGACAGGACTCGTTGATGCCATAGTGGTTGATGTTCAGTGCATAATGCCTGCATTGGGGGAGCTTTCAAAGAAGTTTCACACGAAGTTAATAACGACCTCTTCGAAGGCAATGATACCTGGTGCAGTTCATGTGGAATACGACGAGCATAAGGCTAAAGAAACAGCTGTTAAGATAATAAAGATGGCGATAGAGAATTTTCCGAATAGGAAAACACTTGGAAGCCATGTAACCGAAAAGTATCCTGTGATAGCAGGTTTCTCCCATGAATACATAGAATACATGCAAGGCGGAAGATGGAGAGCGTCTTTCAGGCCTCTTAACGATGCCATAACTGCAGGAAGGATAAGGGGTGTTGTTGGTCTTGCAGGGTGCGACAATCCGCGTGTGCCATCAACAGGGATTCACAGGTTTCTTGCAGTAGAGCTTATAAAGAACGATGTGCTGATAGTGTCAACTGGCTGTGGCTCTGCGGCATGTGGAACAGCCGGGTATCTTACGCCTGAGATGGCTCTCAATGAGGCAGGACAAGGTTTAAGAGAGGTCTGTGAGGCAATAGGCATTCCTCCAATTCTTCATCTTGGAGCATGCGTGGATAACTCGAGGATTCTTACGATTGCCACTGCAATGGCAGCCGAAGGAGGGCTATCCGATGAGATAGGAGGCATGCCTGCTGTTGGCATTGCTCCTGAATGGATGTCCGAGAAGGCAATTGCCATTGGCTGTTATTTTGCGGCATCGGGTGTGCCTGTGATATTCGGAGGAGATTCTCCTGTTGGTGCATCCGAGGAGGTTACTAAGATAATGACCGAGGTCTGGTTTGAAAGGTTCCGTGGAGCACTTCATTTCGAGCCTGACCCTGAGAAGATGCTTTCCCTTACCCTAAACTACATTGACAAGGCAAGAGAGGCTTTAAAGCTAAGAAAATACGAGCCAGGCAGATTTGGGACAGAAAGAGTTCTTATGGATATGGCAGCAAGAAGAGAGATTGAGCGTGCCGCAAAACCACATATAGGGATATATTAGAGCTTAGGAGGCTCGATGAAAGTAGAAGATATAAATGTAGATATAGAAATCGGAAGGGTTAGAGAAGTCCTTACAGAATGGCAGAAAAAAAGAGGGCTTCTCATACATGCCTTTCAGGAGATTCAGAAAGAGTATAACTATCTTCCAGAGGAGGCACTTAAGGCACTTTCGAGAAAACTCGAAATACCTCTTTCTGATGTCTATAGCACAGCATCTTTTTATAAGCATTTTTATTTTAAGCCAAGAGGAAAAAACATTCTTTGCGTTTGCATGGGCACTGCATGCCATGTAAGGGGCGCAGGGAAGATCCTCGATACCCTCACTGAGAGACTCGGTATTGCAGAAGGTGAGACTGCAGCGGATATGTCGGTGACACTTGAAACAGTTGGCTGTGTTGGTTGTTGTGGGCTTGCACCTGTCATAACAGTAAACGAGGAGGTTGTTGGAGAGGTAACACCTAAAAAGGTTGCTAGTGTCATGGAGAAAGCAAAGGCAAGAAGGTGATGGAAAGACTTAAAAGTATAGAAGCTCTGAAGGCATTAAGAGAAAGGCTGAAGAAAGAGACATTCAGGCCCGAGGTGCCCAGAGTCAGGGTTTGCACAGGCACTGCATGCACTGCAACTGGCTCGGCATATGTTATAGATGCATTAGACGATGAGACAAAGAAAAAAGGCATCGAGATAGATATTGTAAGGACAGGCTGTCAGGGCTTGTGCCAGAAAGGCCCTGTTATGAGCATAGAGCCACAGGGGATTTTTTATCAGAGGATTAAAAAGGAACATGCACCATGGCTGATTAATTATACGGTTATTGGAGACCTTCCTTACAGGCAGGGGCTTTATAGAAAAGACATTCTTTCAGAGCCTGTGCCACAGATGGTAGATATACCATTTTATAAGAAACAGCTTAGGGTTGCATTAAGAAATAACGGAAGGATAGACCCAAGGAATATATATCACTACATAGCAGTTGGCGGATACAAGGCACTGGAGCGTGCATTAAGCTCTATGAGTCCTGATGAGGTCTTAGATGAGGTAGATAAGGCAAATCTTCGTGGAAGAGGCGGTGCGGGATTCCCTGCTGGAAAGAAATGGAGACATACCAAAAGGACGGGGGGGGAGATTAGGTTCGTTTTAGCCAATGGGGACGAGGGAGACCCCGGAGCCTTTATGGACAGGTCTATAATGGAGGGAGACCCGCACAGCCTTATCGAGGGAATGCTTCTTTGCGCCTATGCGATTGAGGCACAGTATGGGCTTATCTATGTAAGACATGAGTATCCATTGGCTGTAAAAAACCTTGGCATTGCCATAAAACAGGCAGAAGATGTAGGGCTTTTAGGTAAAGACATATTTGGAAAAGGTCTTGATTTCACAATAGACATAAGAGAGGGTGCAGGCGCATTTGTGTGCGGAGAGTCCACTGCACTTATTGCCTCCCTCGAAGGCGAAAGAGGATTTCCAAGGCCAAGGCCTCCAAGGCTTTCAGAGCATGGAGGAGGTGCATGGGGCTATCCAAGCAACTTAAATAACATCGAGACCTATGCATGTGTGCCTCCTATTGTACTTAATGGTGCAAAGTGGTTCCTTGGCATTGGCACAGAGAACTCACCGGGCACAAAGGTCTTTGCCCTTACAGGAAAGGTGAAAAACACAGGGCTTGTCGAGGTCCCAATGGGAATCACCCTAAGGGAGATAATATTCGAGATAGGCGGTGGAATCATCGGAGATAAAAAGTTTAAGGCTATTCAGACAGGAGGCCCATCAGGCGGATGCATTCCAGAGGCATACCTCGATATGCCTGTGGATTTTGATTCCCTTACAAAAGTAGGCTCTATGATGGGCTCAGGCGGAATGGTTGTCATGGATGAGGACACATGCATGGTGGATGTCGCAAAGTTCTTCCTTTCATTCACACAGTCGGAATCATGCGGAAAGTGTCCGCCATGCAGAATAGGCACATACCAGATGCTTGAGATTCTTAAAAGGATAACCTCAGGCAATGGTCTTCCCGATGATATAGAAAGGCTGGAAGACATAGGAAGAAACATCAAAGAGGCATCCCTTTGCGGATTGGGACAGTCAGCGCCAAACCCTGTGCTTTCGACCTTAAGATACTTCAGAGAGGAGTACGAAGAGCATATAAAGGACAAATACTGTAGGGCAAAGGTCTGTAAAGGACTCGGAATGTTCGTTATAGATACCGAGGAGTGTTTTCTCTGCGGACTTTGTAAAGAGGCATGCACCTATGATGCAGTGAAAGAGACAAAAGACAGATTCTTTATAGACCAAGATTACTGCACAAAATGCAAGGCATGCTATCTTGCATGCCCGATTGGCGCAGTTAAGATTAACAAAGGGCTTGAGAGCAAGGCTCTTAAAGAGGCTGAATGACAGAGATAAAAGAGAAAAAGACAGAGGACATAAAGAAAGAGGCAGAGGCAATGAAGTGTCCTCTTTCAAAGTCTCTTTATTACATAGAGGAGTTTCTTTCTGGCCCAATGTGTGGCAAGTGCTTTCCATGCTCTATGGGCACTTATGAGGCAAGGCTCAGGCTTAAAAATATTGTCTCAGGCAGTGGGACCGATTCAGACCTCTTTAGCCTCAAGCGCATTGCCTCTTATATGCTCGATGCCTCTATGTGTAAAAAAGGTAAGGATACTGCTAAATACATGCTCGATTGGATTAATGAGGGGAATTTCACTGAGCACCTGAAAGGAAGATGCCCTTCTATGGAATGTAAGGCATTCATCGAATACAGGGTTATCCCTGAACTATGTATAATGTGCGGGCTTTGTCAGGAGGCATGTAGATACAATGCAATAATAGGCGAAAAAAGACTGTCTTATAAGAGCGGGTATTTACCATTTGAGATAAGACAGAGGCGATGCACAAAGTGTGGGGACTGCATAAAGGTATGCCCCACAATCGCTATAGAGATTATATCCGTTAAGACCGAAAAGGGGTTTTTAACTAAGGTCTGATTTGAAATTTTTTAAGGAGGATTTATGGCAGATAAGATAAGGCTTACTATAGATGGTAAAGAGGTGGCTGTCCCCGAGGGCATAAACATCCTCGAGGCAGCAGGGCTTTCAGGCATTCATATACCAAACCTCTGCTACATGAAGGGAATGAAGCCTGCTGGAGCATGTAGGCTCTGCCTTGTTGAGGTGGAGGGAGCAAAGGTACCACTTATTGCATGCAATGCTAAAGTCAAAGAGGGCATGAAGGTCAATACCTCTACGCCTAAAATACTGGAGACAAGAAGATTCATCATAGACCTCATACTCTCGATGCATCCGCTTGATTGCATGACATGCACAAAGGCAGGTGTATGCCAGCTTCAGAAGTATGCCTATGATTTCGAGCTTAAAGAATCCTCATTTACGAGAAAGAAATTCGGTTATCCAACCGACAGTGCAAACCCGTTTATAAAAAGGGACCCCGAATACTGCATACTCTGTGGAAGATGCGTTAGGGTCTGTAAGGAGCAAGGCACAAATGTCTTAGACTTCATGGGAAGAGGGGTTGGGGCAAAGGTCACAACTGGCAACGATGTCCCTCTTCAGGAGGCAGAGTGCACATTCTGTGGAAGTTGTGTTGATGCCTGTCCTGTAAATGCCCTTCTTGAGGCAGACAGATGGCGAAAGGGCAGGGAATGGGACTACGAGTCCGTTAACTCGGTGTGCCTTCTCTGCGGAAATGGCTGTGATATTACTGTAAGCACAAAAGATGGAAGGATTCAGAAGATAAATGCAGGTGCCATAGAGGGCTCAACCGAAAAATACATTTGTGCCTATGGAAGATTCGGATTTGACTGCATAGAGGCTGAAACAAGGCTTACAAAGCCACTTAAAAAGGTAAACGGCGAGCTTAAGGAAACTACATGGGAAGATGCCCTGAGCATCGTTGCCCAAAAACTCAAAGCCTCAAAGGAAAATGTAGGCTTCATTAGCTCTGCAGGTATACTTAACGAGGATGCCCTGACATTAAAAAAGCTTGCAGAGATGATTAAATCAAAGAACATAGATACGACCTTAAGCCTTTACTCCGATATAGACTCCATGAGAGAATCCCAAAGTGCTGATATTGACACGGCAGACCTGATAGTCCTCGTTGGGCTTAATCCTTCTCAGTGGGAAAGGGTTCTGCCTCAACTGGATGCCTCTATCAGAAGAAGACTTCAAAGGGGCGCAAAACTAATCGTTATAAATTCCTCTGATACAAAGATTAGCTCTCAGGCAAACCTGTTCCTCAAAGGAGACGAATTATCCATACTCAAATCCCTCACAAAAGCACTTATAACAAAGGGCATGAAGGCAGGAAAAGAGCTTGAGAGTGCTGTGAAGGATGCAGTCTTCACAGAGGAGATAGAGAAAGCAGGGGAGATGTTTAAAGGTGCAAAAAGCCCTCTGATATTTTCCCTACCGTCGCTTTTTAAGGCATCGGCAAATCTCTCTCTGATTAAAGGAAGTGCTGTTTCCGTGCCTCTTGAGTCTAATGCAAAGGGTATTGCCCTGATAGGCATTAAAGGGGACGGAATGTCTTATAAGGAGATGCTCTCAGGTAGGGGATTGAGTGTCCTTTATGCCATAGGAGAGGTGCCTTTGAGTAAAAGACCCAATGTTTCTTTCTTAGTGGTAGAGAGCTCTCATCTTACAGAGCTTGCGAAGCAGGCAGATGTTGTTTTACCCTCAGCAGTATTCCTTGAATCACCGGGCACAATTATGGATTATATGGGCGAGCTTAAGTATCTTCCCATGGTGGTTGAGCCAGAAGGAGAGGCAAAAAGCCACAGGGAAATCTTTATAGGCATTTCAAAGCTCATGGCAAAGCCCATAAAGCTACCTACAGAGGCAGAGGTCAAAAAGGCTCTAAAGATAAAAATAAAGCCATCCTTCATCGCATTTCAAAAGACAGAGGGGCTTGATATATCCCCCGAGGACTTTATAGAGTCGATAAATGCATCTGTTATCAATGGCTCAAGGCTTCTCTGGCTAAAAGGGGTTACCTCCTCATTTGACATTAAAGCCTGATACAGATTATCATTTTAAAATCCCCTCTTAAGGCAAAAGGGGTTAAAAATGATGAAGGTAACGGTATCGGAAATCCCAAATGAGGGATTGGATTTTGTAGAGGAGGAGGCTCTCGAGCTTGCTGAGGTCAAGGTAGTATCTCCAGTCAGGCTTAAGCTAAGGGTTGAAAAGGTGGGTAACGAGGTTATTGTAAATGGCTCTGTAAGTGCAGTTGTCGGGCTTGCCTGCAGTCGCTGTTTAAAGGATTTCAGAAAAGACTTCGAGTCATCTTTAAGTGTCGTATATCATCCTGTGGAAGAGCTTAAAGAAGAGGAAGGGCATGAGGTCAAGACAGGAGAATTAGATATAGGGTTTTATAGTGGCGATGAGCTTGACATCTCAGAGTTGCTTAAAGAGCAGATACTCTTAGGTATTCCGATTAAGCCTCTTTGCAAAGACTCCTGTAAGGGCATATGCATTGGCTGTGGTGCTGACCTGAATGAAACTGCTTGCAAGTGCGACACCAAAGGCTCAGGGTCGAGCTTCGATGGGCTGAAAAATTATTTTATCGAAAGGAGGAAGGAATAATAGAAATGGCAAATCCAACGCATCGGCATACAAGGACAAGAAGGGACAAGAGAAGGGCAAACTGGAAGGGACAAGCTCCAAGCCTTGCCATTTGCCCTGAATGCTCTGAGCCGAGACTTAGCCACATGGCATGCCCAAGCTGTGGCACATATAACGGAAGAAAAATCCTTGAGGTAGTAGAAAAACAGACATGAGGATAGCCCTCGATGCCATGGGCGGAGACCATGCCCCACAGGTTACTGTTCAGGGCGCTCTTGAGGCAGTCGATGAATGTCCTGATATAAATGTAATCCTCGTTGGCAACGAAAAGGCATTGCTCAGAGAACTTTCCAGCAAAAAATACCCAAAGGCAAACATAACCATTAGGCATGCATCGGAGTTTATCTCGATGGATGAGCCTTTTTCTTCCCTGAGAAGAAAGAAAGATTCTTCTATAAAAAGGGCAGTAGAGCTTGTCAGGGCAGATGTGGCTGATGCAGTGGTTTCTGCCGGACACTCAGGGATTGCAATGGCTATTTCACTCCTTCTGCTTGGAAAATCGAGAGGTGTTGACAGACCTGCAATAGCCACGGTCATGCCTTCGTATAAAAAACCCTTTGTGCTCATAGATGCAGGTGCCAATGTAGACTGTAAGGCAGACAACCTTCTTCAGTTTGCCCTTATGGCTCATGCATATGCAAGACTTATCCTCGATAGGCCTAACCCTAAGATTGCACTTCTTTCCATAGGAGAGGAATCGATAAAAGGCAATGAGCTTACAAAAGAAGCATTCAAGCTTCTTGAAACTGCAAAGATAAACTTTGTTGGTAATATAGAAGGCAAGGATATATTCATGGGAAATGCGGATGTCGTTGTCTGCGACGGCTTTATAGGGAATGTCTTTCTTAAGACCTCCGAGGGCTTGGCAGAGGTAACGATAAAGATGCTCAAAAGGGAGATTGCCAGTATGATAACGGGAAAGTTGGGTTATCTGTTTTTAAGGCCTGCGTTAAAGAAGTTTAAAAAACAAACCGATTACGCTGAGTATGGCGGTGCACCCCTTTTAGGTATAAACGGCACATGCATCATATGTCATGGACGCTCCACGACCAAGGCAATAAAGAATGCAATTAAAGTGGCAGAGGAGTTTTCGAAAAAGAAAGTTCACGAGGCTATTGCCGAAGAAATACAGGAGATGCATCCAATGGAGAAAACGGTTGTTGCGCTCTAAGATTATCGGAACCGGTTCTTATGCCCCTCAGAGAATCCTCACGAATCATGACCTCGAAAAAATGGTTGATACCTCCGATGAATGGATTCTGGAAAGAACTGGTATCAGGGAAAGAAGGATTGCCGGCGATGAAGAAGCCGCATCTGACCTTGCATATAAGGCATCCATTAAGGCATTGGAGGCATCGGGCATTAAGCCTTCACAGATAGACCTCATAATCGTTGCAACCGTTACAGGCGATATGCTGTTTCCATCCACTGCCTGCGTGCTTCAGGATAAGTTAGGTGCAAGCAATGCAGCAGGCTTTGATATAAACGCCGCATGCTCGGGGTTTATATACGGACTTTCTATAGCAGATAGCATTATAAAGACAGGCAGTCGAAAAAAGATACTTCTGGTTGGCACAGAGATGCTTTCGAGGTTCACGGACTGGCAGGACAGGACAACCTGTGTGCTCTTTGGAGATGGTGCAGGTGCAGTGCTTATTAGCGCAACAGAGGAAGACAGGGGAATAATCTCTACACACATATATTCTAATGGAAAACTGAGGGACCTCCTTATGCTACCAGCAGGTGGCTCGAGGAGACCTGCCTCTGAAGATACACTAAAGGATAAAGGCCACTTCATCAAGATGAAAGGCAATGAGACATTCAAGTTTGCTGTCAAGGCACTGGAGAGCCTTGTTGTGGATACGCTTAAAGAAAACAAGCTTAAGCCTTCTCAGATTACCCTTCTCATACCGCATCAGGCAAACCTGAGGATAATACAGGCAACTGCAAAAAGGCTTGGACTTCCAATGGAAAAGGTGCTTGTCAACATAGACAGATACGGCAATACATCTGCGGCATCTGTGCCCATGGCTTTGGATGAGGCAGTTAGAGGAGGCAGGGTTAGGGAAGGAGACTATATCCTTCTTGAGGCATTCGGCGGTGGTCTTACATGGGCATCTGCCCTCATAAAATGGTAGCAATGGGCATCTTTGACAGACTTAAAACAGGACTTCTGAAAACAAAAAAAGGTTTTATAGAGAAACTCGATGCTGTTTTCAGCAGGGATATTATCGATGAGGAAACCCTCTTAGAGCTTGAAGAGATACTTATAAGCTCGGATGTTGGCATAAAGGCAACTGAAGAGATAGTTAGGTCGTTAAAGGGAAAAGAAAAAGAGATAAAAGGCAGTAAAGGAGGAATCAGGGAATTCCTTAAGAATGAGATGTCTGGGCTTTTAGGCAGGCCCGAGCCTCTCATTATCTATGGCGAGAAGCCTTTTGTAATACTTGCAGTTGGCGTTAACGGTGTTGGAAAGACCACGACAATCGGAAAACTCGCAAGTAGGTTTGTTGGAGAAGGTAAGTCGGTGATTCTTTCAGCCTCTGATACATTCAGGGCAGCTGCAATCGAACAGATTGAAGTCTGGGCAAAAAGAGCAGGGGCACAGCTCATAAAGCATCAAAGCGGCTCGGACCCAGCCGCTGTTTCTTTCGATGCAGTTCAAGCAGGTAAACACAGGGCAGTGGATATTGTTATCGTAGATACAGCAGGAAGGCTACACACAAAGGCTCCTCTTATGGAAGAACTGAGAAAGGTCAAGCGGGTCATTGAAAAGGCATTGCCTGGTGCACCACATGAGGTCTTGCTTGTGGTTGATGCAACAACGGGCCAGAATGCTCTGAGGCAGGCAAAGATGTTCAATGATGCAGTCGGAGTTACAGGCATTGCCCTCGCAAAATTAGATGGCACTGCAAAAGGAGGAATAGTCTTTGCAATAAAAAAGGAACTCGGTATCCCTGTCAGGCTCATAGGAATCGGCGAGGGCATCGATGACCTCAGGGACTTTAACCCAAAGGAATTCGTAGAAGCACTTTTCTCTTAATTACCCGACTAAACCCTCTATTGCTACAAAATAATATCCTATGGTATCTTTACTGATGCTCAAACCAGATAGATGGATTAAGAAGATGGCTAAAAAGGGCATGATTACGCCCTTTGAGGACTCCAGCCTGAAAAAAGGTGTTATCTCCTTTGGCGTAAGCTCATATGGCTATGACATGCGGATTTCAAATGAATTCAAGATATTCGAGGGTAAAAAGAAAGGCGTCATTATCGACCCGAAGTCATTTAATGGAAGCGGGTTTTTTAAGGATTATAAAGGGGATTTCTGTGTAATCCCTGCAAATTCCTTTGTGCTTGCCCGCTCGGTTGAATATTTTAAGATTCCAAAAGATGTGCTTGCCATATGTCTTGGAAAATCTACTTATGCACGGTGCGGCATTATAGTTAATGTCACCCCACTTGAGCCCGAATGGGAAGGCTATGTAACCATAGAGGTGTCAAATACAGCACCAATGCCTGCAAAGATATATGCCGATGAAGGCATAGCACAACTGATATTCTTAGGTGCAGAGACAGTATGCGAGACCTCTTATCGAGACAAGGCAGGAAAGTATCAGGGACAAAAAAGGATAACCCTTCCAAAGATATGATGCTAAAGAAGGAAAAGATAATACTTGCACTGGATGTCTCGGATGCCGGATATGCACTTGAGCTGGTTGACAGATTCAGCGAGCATATCAGCATATTCAAGGTCGGTCTTGAGCTGTTTTCCTCAGCAGGCCCTTCGATTGTGGAAAAGATAAATGAGAAGGGTAAAAAGGTCTTTCTTGACCTGAAATTTCACGATATACCAAATACGGTCTCAAAGGCTGCTGTTTCGGCAACTACGCTGGGTGTTCATATGTTCAATATCCATGCCTCTTCTGGTTTTGAGGCAATGCGTAGGTGCAGGGACTCTGTTGTTGAGTTTTGCCTTAAAAAAAACCTTAACAGACCAAAGATGCTTGGAGTTACTGTGCTGACAAGTCTTTCACAGGAGACATTGAGGGAGGAATTGGGAATCCAGCATAGCCTTAGAACCCATGTCAGACACCTTGCGGCACTAAGCCTTAAGGCAGGTCTCGATGGTGTCATAGCCTCTGGACATGAGGTCTCGATGATAAGAAACCACTGTGACAAAAGCTTTATTATAGCAACACCGGGGATAAGACCTTCGTGGAGCCCTCCTGATGACCAGAAAAGGACAATGACCCCAAGACAGGCACTCAGGGAAGGAGCGGACTACCTTATAATGGGTAGGGCTATCCTTAATCAGGCAGACCCTCTAAAAGCCCTTGACCTGATAACCTTAGAGATATTGACTGTTTAGAGGCAGGCTTACAAATGCCTATCGCTTTTGAGACACAGTTAAATAAAAGGGATTTCCTTGAGAGCATAAAAGAGGGATTCATACCTCCGCTTTATACCGAGATACCTTACATCTCGCCTGCCGCTATGTATGCAAACTTTTCAGGTACGCAGAGCTTTCTCTTTGAGAGCGTAAAAGGACCTCCTAAGATAGCACGCTATTCCTTCATAGGATTTGAGCCATACCTGACATTTAAGGTCAAAAACAATGTGGTTGAATTGAAGTCAAATGGTAAAAACTCCTTGTCTACGGAGAGACCTCTTAAGAGGCTTAAGGAACTGCTTGACATCTATAGACAAAGACCAGCGATAGGACTGCCTCCATTTCAGGGAGGTGCAGTAGGGCTTTTTTCTTATGATTTCGTCCGTTATATAGAGGACATCCCTGAAACCGCAGTGGATGACCTTCATCTGCCTGATGCACACTTTTTACTTATGGATAGACTTATAGCCTTTGACCATGTAAAGGAAAAAGCATGGGCAATAGTGTGCCCTGGTGTCAGGGACACAGGATTCGGATATAAAGACCTCTCTCAAATCGACTGGAAAGAAAAATTCCATGAGGCAGAGCATGAGCTGGGTGAGATACTGAGGCGGGTTGGCTTTAATCCGTCTAATGTTGTCTCTAATGCCCCGCCTGCTATAGAGGTCGTTTATGGGATGAAGAAAGAGGATTACATCTCGATGGTCAGAAAGGCAAAAGAGTATATTTCCGCAGGCGACATATTTCAGGCAAACCTCTCCCTCAGGCTCAGCTCTTTTATCGGAGATATACATCCGTTTTGCCTTTATACGATTTTGCGGGATATAAACCCCGCGCCTTTTGCTTTTTTCATGGACCTCGGCGATTACTCGATTGCCAGTTCCTCGCCTGAAAGACTTTTTCTTGTCAGGGACGGCATCATAGAGACAAGACCCATAGCAGGCACAAGACCAAGAGGCAGGGACAGCGCCGAAGACGAGATTATGCGTTCCGAGCTTCTTCTGAATGAAAAAGAAAGGGCAGAGCATATAATGCTTATAGACCTCGAAAGGAACGACCTCGGAAAGGTAGCTGATTATAGCTCGGTAAGTGTGGATGAGATCATGATTACAGAGGATTACTCCCATGTTATCCATATAGTGTCGAATATCAAGGGAAGGCTTGCATCAGGAATGACCATGTTTGACTCCATCAGGGCAGTATTTCCCGGAGGCACGATAACAGGCGTGCCAAAGGTCAGATGCATGGAGATTATCGATGAGCTTGAGCCTGTAAGAAGGGGACCTTATACAGGCTCTGCCGGGTATTTTGGGTTTTCAGGCAATGCGGATTTCAACATAATCATAAGGACATTCGTTATAAAGGATAAGATTGCCTATGTTCAGGCAGGCGCAGGAATCGTTGCGGACTCAGACCCTGAGAGGGAATACCATGAGACCCTTAAAAAGGCTGAGGCATTGATAAAGACATTACATTCTGTCAATAAAAAACTGGTATAATAAATATATAATGAAAGGGTTTCCCAAAAATGCATTAGTTGTTTTATTTCTGGGCATGCTTTTTTTTGCCTCCAAAGGCGATGCCGCGACAATAGGTATAATACTCACATCGGATGTACCGTATTATAATGAGATTCATGATGCATTGATTTCGAGATTGGTAAAGAGGGGCTACTCCGAGAGACTGAAATTCATTGTCCAGAAACCTTATCCTGACCCAGTTGCATGGAGCAATGCGGCAAGAAAGCTTATTGCGGCTGATGTTGACATCATTGTGACTTATGGCTGTGGAGCTACATTTGCCACCCTCAGGGAAAGGCCTGATGTGCCAGTAGTATATGCAGGTGTGTATGAGCCTGTGCTCTCAAAGCAAAGGGCAAAAAACCTCACAGGCGTAACCTATAATCTTCCTGTCTCGAGCATCCTGAGATACCTTAGGACAACTACCTCCATTAAAACCTTAGGGGTCCTATACTCCAGCATGGAAGAGGATTCATTGCATCAGCTTGAGGAGATAAAAGCCCTTTCCCCGAAATACGGCTTTAGCGTTACAGGGCTGAATCTCAAAAAGACCGCTGACATTACAGTTGTGCTTTCCGAAAGCAAAACAGATGCAATATTTCTTACATCCTCCTCTTTGGTAAATGCCGCACTCCCTACAATCCTAAATATAACCAGAAATAAAAAGATACCTACAGGCTCTTTGCTAACATGTGGCGAGATATGTGCCCTCATAACCCTTACTGCAGACCCAAAAGAGCAGGGCAGTGAGGCATCCGATAAATTAATAGAGATACTTAATGGTAAATCCCCGAGGGATATTCCGGTATCTCATTCTAAAAATACGGAACTGATATTTAATATGAAGAATGCAAATGATATTGGTATAAAGATTCCAATAGAACTCGTGACAGAGGCAACGAAGATACTATATTAGGATGGGTATGACTAAAAACATAATTGTCCTTATCTTTGCAATTAGCTTTATATTCCTGTGTTCTGGATACTCATTGGCAGAAAAAGATACCCTTCTCATAGGGCTTCTTCCTGAGGAGAATGTCTTCAGGTATGTGGAAAGGCATAAACCACTTGAGTCGTATCTTTCGGAGAAATTAGGCATTAAAGTGAAGTTTACAATCCTCCAGAGATATGCCGATATTATCGATATGTTTACGAAAAGGGAGATGGATGGTGCATTCTTTGGCGTGTTTACATCGGTTTTAGCCAAGAAAAAATTAGGGGTTCAGCCTTTGGCAAGGCAGGTAAATATAGACGGAAGCACGACTTCTAAGGGATATATCTTTGCCAGAAAAGACAGCGGAATAACCACACTTAAGGACATGAAGGACAAGAGGATTGCCTTCGTTGACAAGGCAACCGCAACAGGCTATGTATTTGCAATTGCATTCCTAAGGGAAAATGGCATAACGGACATTGATAAATTCTTTAGCGGGCTGGACTTCACAGGAAGTCATGATTCCACGGTATATGCGGTTTTGGATAAAAGGGCTGACATCGGAGTTGTCAAAAGCAGGATATTCGATAGGCTTTCGGCAAAAGACCCTCTGATAAAGGAAGAGACTTTTATTATAGCGAAATCCACTGACTTGCCTGATATGACCCTTTGCCTCAGAAAAGATATTGCCCCTGAGATAAAGGAAAAGATAGAGAATACGCTCTTAAATATGCATGAAGACCCAAAGGGAAGAGAGGTTCTTAAAAAGTTGGGCGCAATAAGATTTATCTTAGCCACTGAAGCAGATTTCAAGCCTGTCATAAACCTTATAAAGAAGGCAGGAATAAATTTGGAGAGCTATAAATACAGATGAGAAACAAAATCATATTTTCACTGTTGGTACTGTTTTTACTTTTCTTTTTAGGTGCTGGCATTACAATGCTTTATATCTATAAAACTACTTCTGACCTACAGTCTGTGATAAACATGCACAGGGTGGAGATAATAAGGCAGGATGTGGTTATAAGTGCTCAGACCGTGCAGAGCCATCTTTATACAATCGGGACACCATTTGACCCTGGACTGGACATTATAGTGGACAATGTCTTAGCTCTTGAGGATTCTACGAGAAGCTGTCTTGGATGCCATCATACAAAGGAGATGACCGATAAACTCAAGGGGCTTGTTAATGATATGGAGGGCTTTCAGGATGCAGTTAGTTCCCTGATAACCACATCTGCCAATCCCGAGAGGCTTGAAAGGCTAAGAACCATTTCAATTGCCATGGGAAGTAATTTTGTAACGAAGTTTCAGGAGATGGCTGTTATAGCAGGTCAAAAACTCAACAACAAGACCGAAGATGCACTGCGGGTAATAAACAATTCAAGGATAATCCTTATATTGACCCTTATACTTTCCTTCTTCATTGCCCTTGCAATTGCCATAACCATGACAAGACAGATTACAGAGCCGATATACGAGCTTGTGAATGCCACAAGAAAGATTAAATCAGGAGACCTGGGCTATGCGACATCCTACAAGGGCAAAGGAGAATTTGGAGAGCTTATTGCCTCTTTCAATGATATGAGCAAGTCCCTCATGGAAAACAACCAGACCATAATGCACAACCTGCACAACCTCTCGAACCTTTACAGCGTAACACTGACATTTCATGCCATAACGAATGAGGCAGATATCTACAGGGAGCTATCTTATGGCGTGGCAGAGCTTATCGGAGCAGAGCAATGCGGCATTATGTTGCTTGAGGGGGATAATTTCATTCACATGTCACCTGCCGTAGGGTTAAACGACGATGAGCTAAAGTCCCTTACGGTTTCGAGGGAATCCCTTATGAGGCTTTATGGACCAACCCAGAAAAGGGCATTCATGCTGAACGACAATATCGAGGCATCGCCCACCTCCGAAACGGACGGAAGGCTCGGTGTCAGAAATCTAATGTTTGTATGGGTTAGACATAAAGGAGAGGTAATGGGGGCTATCAGAATCGCAAATAAAATAGAAGGAGGCTTCTCCGAGGAAGATATTCGGCTTCTTGCAATCTTAGCAAACAATGTCTCTGTTGCAATAGAGAATGCAAGGCTCTACGAGAGTTTGAGGAGTCAGATGCAGGAGCTTAAAAAAACGCAGGAGGACCTTGTACAGGCCGCAAAACTTGCCGCTATAGGAGAGCTTGCATCCAATGTTGCCCACGAGATAAATAACCCACTCACAAGCATCCTCGGATATGCAGAACTGCTAAGGGAAGAATCCGACCTTTCAGGTGTATTAAGGGATATAGAGATTATCGAGAAGGAATCCCTGAGGGCAAGGGATATCGTTCATCAGCTTCTTGAGTTTTCAAGAAAAAGGGCTCTTTCCATGGAGATGGTAAAGATAAACAGCATACTAAAAGATGTAATAGGGCTTGTCTCTATCCAGCTAAAGGATACTAAAATAAAAATCATGGAAAGCTATGGAGATATACCGTTAATCGAAGGCGATGCAAACCAGTTAAAGCAGGTATTCCTTAATATTATAAACAATGCTATTTTTGCCCTGCAGGATGAAGGTGTTTTAGAAATATCCACATACTCAAAACAAGACAATATCTATATAACGATATCCGATACAGGCAAGGGCATTCCAAAAGAGATAATGTCGAGGCTATTTGAGCCTTTCTTTACCACGAAAAAAGAAAAAGGCACAGGACTTGGGCTTTCGATAAGCTATAAGATAGTTCAGAGTCATAATGGAAGGATAGAGGTAGAAAGCGAAGAGAACAAGGGAAGTAAATTCACGGTTATATTGCCTGAAGCAGATATTATGGTTAAAAAGGCAGTGTCAGAGATAGAACCTTCTTAAAAGTCTTTCTGTGTATAAGGCATGGTCCATGAATCTGAATCATCCGTATATGTTCTTTTGTGCAATAACCCTTGTGCCTGTCAAAGCCATATTCCGGGTAGATATTATGGTAATAATACATACACCTGTCCCTTACAACCTTTGCGATTATCGATGCCGCGGCTATATGTGCGCTCTTTGATTCGCCTTTGATGGGAGTAATCTGTTTTATGTCAACTTTAGGAATCCTAACTGCATCTATCAGAAGTAAGTCGGGCTTTATACCGAGGTCTTTGACTGCAATCTCCATAGATAGCCTCACTGCTCTTAGTATATTAAGCCTGTCTATGACATCCACATCGCATATGCCGACACCTACGGCATTCGAGTAAGCTAAAATCTCAAAGAAAAGGGTTTCCCTTTCCTTTTCAGGCACGAGCTTTGAGTCCCTGAGTCCGGGGAACCTTTTACCTTGAGGTAGAATGACTGCGGCTGAAACCACAGGTCCTGCGATTGGCCCTCTTCCTGCCTCATCGATGCCTGCTATTGTTTTAATACCATTTTCTTGTTTCTGGAAATCGTCATATTGATAGATGTCCATGAGGCACTCAAACCTTTATTCGTTAGAGGCAGTGCCTCCTACTTTGGCTCTCTGCTCCTTTAGCTTTGATGCCTTTCCCTTCTTTTCTCTGAGGTAGTAGAGCTTTGCCCGTCTCACACTGCCTTTTTTTATGACCTCAACCCTGTCTATTGATGGCGAATGAAGGGGAAATATCCTCTCGACACCTATACCAAAAGAGATTTTTCTGACCATAAAAGTCTCTCTAATGCCACCGCCTTTCTTAGCTATGACAGCTCCTTCAAAGGGTTGAAGTCTCTCTTTGTCTCCTTCGATGACCTTAGTGAAGACCTTGATAGTATCACCCACATTAAACAGGGGCAGGTCTCGAATGTATCCCTCCTCGACTACTTTAGTTATATCCATTTTCCTCCTCCTTTATCTCGGAAATCAGCCTGTAGTCCTCATCCGATAAGTTTGCCTTGACTATAAGGTCAGGCCTTTTCCTAAGTGTTCTTCTTAGTGCTGATTTCCGTCTCCAGCGTTCAATCTGCTTGTGATTGCCTGTAAGCAGGACATCAGGCACTTTTAGCCCTTTCCATTCAGAAGGCCTTGTGTAGTGGGGGTAATCTAAAATTCCCCACATAAAGGACTCGGCCTTCAGGGAATCCTCATCTCCTAAAACACCCGGTATCAGACGGACAATAGCATCTACTATAACCAGAGCAGGCAGTTCTCCGCCTGTCAGAACATAATCTCCAATGGAGAGATCATCATCGCAAAGACTCTCCCTTACTCTTTCGTCAATGCCCTCGTATCTACCTGCTATAAGGAGCACTCGCCTTTGTTCTTTTGAAAGCGACACTGCCTCTTGCTCTGTGAAGAGCCTTCCCTGAGGGCTGAGCATCACTGTCAGGGTCTCTCTGCCATCTGCTTTTACATGGCTTATGGCATCTGACAGGGGCTCGGGCTTTATTACCATGCCCGGGCCTCCGCCATAAGGGTAGTCATCTACTGTCCTGTGTTTGTCCCTCGCAAAGTCACGGAGACTAAAGATGTTTATCTTTATAATCCCCTTGTGAATCGCTCTTCCAATAATACTCTCCTTCAAGTACGAATTGAAAATTTCAGGAAAGAGCGTAATAACTGCAAGGTCCACACATTTCCTATTCGCTGGTACTCGGAATCCCTATTCGAGGATTTCAAGAACGCATCTTTTGCCCAACTTTGTGCCTGATGCGCTCAAAATAGTTCTCATTGCACGGGCAGTCTTGCCCTGCTTGCCTATTACCTTTCCAAGGTCATTTGTGGATACCCTGAGTTCATAGACCGTTGTCCTTTCGCCTTCAACCTCAGATACATTGACTTCCTCGGGCTTGTCAACCAGAGCTTTTGCCATCATCTCAACCAATACCTTCATTTAACCACCTCCGAATGAATTTAGGCCGCCTTGAGGCCAGCCTTCTCAAAAAGTTTTTTAACTCTCTCTGTGGGTTGTGCACCATTTTTTAACCAGCGATTTGCCTTTTCAAGGTTTATCTTTATTTCAGATGGTTTTTGCATCGGACTGTATGTTCCGATTATGTCTATAAAAGGGCCGTCCCTCCTTGCCCCTGATTCTGCAACAACCACCCTGTAAAACGGTTTTTTATGAGCACCTAACCTTGTAAGTCTTATCTTTACCAATTACTCACCTCCTTGTTATTTTACTATATTCTAAGTATTAAATTCATTCAGTAACTATGTTTTTTGTTCATGGACACATCCATTCTTGTTTCTGCCAACCCTCAAGATGGTCATAACCCCAATATCCATTAGTCCAAAATCCATTATACCAATATCCCCATCCCACATCGTGATAATGACATGGAACAGTATCACTACCACAGGGTAGAACTAATCCTGAAAAACAAAAAATACATGCCCCTTCAGTGTGATGGCTCCTTTCGTGCCATTCAAACCTATACCGATACTTACCTATATAGGTGTAAACAAACCAATAGCTTTCCATCTCACCGCAGGAAACTTCAGGATTATAGCATGATTCAATGGGATACCACACCCCCGAACTCGTTACCCTTACATCCTGTGTGTCGGATGTCCCACACTTAGAACAAGTTGCAGTTACAATTAACGACCCACAGGCAGTTGACCCCGCAGTAAGCACTCCATCCTGTGTTATACTCCCCCCTGTGCCTGAAACAGACCACTCCACAGTGCCAATACATCCAGTAACCTTATAATCATTACTTTGATTCCTCAGCATTGTGTCTTTTGCTTGGGTTCCATCCTCGTTTACTATGGTAATGGCAGGCTCACAGCCAAATAACACCTTCTTTCCTGTTATAGCATCCTGCTCATTTCCTATACTGCCTTTGAATACGAGGATGTATTCTCCCTCGGTCTTGGGCTCTGGTGTAGAGGGTGGCTGAAATGAAACACTCTCGCTTCCATATGCGGGAATATTAAGAGTCCAATTGGCTATCGTGTGTCTTTCATTGGTCGTCATAATACAGTTCAAATGTTCCAGCCATTGGCTCGGATGTGAGGTTTTTGATTATATACCAGCCTGGGTTAGGAGCACGCTTCATATCAATCTC
>JACQZC010000073.1 GCA_016207905.1 Nitrospirota bacterium
ATGAGGCTTGCCATGAGATACGCTTTGGCTTCCACCCTATTGGAGTTCTTGATTTAAGAAAAGGGAAGGTCAGACCCAAAGTAAGAAAAGTGTAACCCATGTCCATAGGTTAAAATGTAACCCATGTGAATGTTGAACAAAGCTCATGGAAGAACAGTCTTTAGCTTAAAATCAGGCTCTATAAATTTATCCTTTCTTTTTATAAGAAGCCACTCTTTGCCTGACATCTTAAAAAGCACAAATCCACCTTTGAGCTTTTTCCCATTCAATGTAAATTCAAGCCTTCCGTCTTCAACACATCCTCCATGGAGGATGAAACTTCCCTTATCCCAGATTACGACCCTGCCTGCACCATATTGACCTTCGGGAATTATACCCTCGAATGAGCCATAATCAAGCTCATGGTCTTGAACTGCTATTGCAAGCCTTTTATCGGCTGGATTCATCGAAGGACCTTTTGGCACAGCCCATGACTTGAGCACGCCT
The DNA here is from genome assembly GCA_016207905.1 of Nitrospirota bacterium. Classification (NCBI taxonomy): domain Bacteria; kingdom Pseudomonadati; phylum Nitrospirota; species Nitrospirota bacterium. Next base: position 487 of record JACQZC010000073.1, read on the forward strand.
GCCATTTCCAATCTAAGGTCAAAATGAAGATGTCTTGCATGATGCTCATGAACAACGAATCGTGGCATTACTTCTCCTTCACTATCTTCATGGCAACGAGTATAACAGTGCCTATGAGAAAAAGTATGCCTCCTATGAGTGCTAAAAGTGCGCCGGGCTCTCTACTTACCTCTAAAAGGACTACCCTTACAGGATGTAATTGAATGTTTTTAAGATATAGCCCAAGCCCTCTATAAAATGATGGCTCGTTTGGAGATAGGGAGTCTTGTTTCAGCATCTTTCCTTCTTCTTCGAGGTATCCTATATCAGCTCGATAGTTTATGATATAGCCATCCGGGCTTAAGTCAGCTATTATGTTTTTCATCTCAAGCACAATGCCATTTGGAAGAATAAGATGAGAGCCCTCGTATGCAACTACATTTGCCCTCATACTTCCAATGGAGCTGAAAAGATGGGCAAGCAATATGAAAAGAAACCCAATGTGGATTATCTGAGGAGAGATTATTAGAAGCCACTGTTTCATCTCATGTTTTTTGATTATCGATTCAATGCTACAGAGAATCGTATTTGCAGTAAGGAGAAAAAGAAGAAACACCGAGCCTGAAAGCCACCACGAGACCTTAAATGGGCTCGCCTTGAGCCATGTAAACAAAGGGAGGAGATTTATGGATTGAAATTCCACGCTTTTAGGCATTATGAATGAGCCAAAAAGCAAAAGTAAAAGCAGTCCAATAAGAAGCCATATAGCTGTCCTTAAGGATAGGAAAAAATTTAGTATACCTTTAAAAACCCTCATACTAAAAGGCATGCGAGGACTTCATTAAAAGCCCTACGCCAAGATATGTGAATAGCACTACGACAAACCCTACGATTCCTAAGATTGTAGAAGGCTTTCCTGTCCATCTTAGCCTTGCATGAAGATAAAGGCTATAATACAGCCAGAGTATTGTTGTCCAAAGCTCTTTTGGGGTCCAAAGCCAGTATGTGCCCCATGCAAGGTATGCCCACACTCCACCAAATATCATGGAAAGAGAAAAAAACTGTATCCTATAAGAACTGCCTTATACAAAGGGTCCCTACCTTCTGGCAGTGTATCCTTTAGATAAACTATTCCCAAAATAGCAGAGATTCCAAAAAGTGCATATGAAAAAAACGAAAGTATTACATGAAGCTCAAACCAGTATGTCCTCAAAACCGGAGGGAGTGGCGTGGAATAAGGCTCTGAGCTAAGGGCAAATATGCTGAACACACAAGCCATCCCTGAAAGTATACTCAAGAACGCTTTTTTACCTTTCATCGACTTATTAAATGGAATAGAGAAAGCCACCAGAGAGGCTGAAAGAAAATTCAGTGTATCGTGCACACCAACAAGTGGAATCCTGCCAAGCTCAACCCCTCTGAGGATTAGATACACGGTTTGTAAGGCAAAACCTCCATAAAGAAACCGCCTGTAAAATATCCCTAAGAGGTAAAGGGGGAATATCGCATAGGATACTATTATCATAGAGGTCAGGAGATAGTGCCCCTTTCTGTGTGGCAGAGAACGAAATCATACTTAAGTGGGTCTTCGGGGTCTATCTTTTTCAGGGCAGAACTTATCTCAACTGCCATCTTCCAATCGTTCGTAGTCCTTGTCGTAAGCCCGATATGACTTCCTAACCTTGCTATGTGGGTATCGAGAGGTATAATGAGCTTGTTTTTGGGGATTCCTTTCCATATGCCAAAATCTATATCCCTGTCTCTGACCATCCACCTTAAAAACAGATTTGCCCTTTTAAAAGCACTTCCTCCTGAAGGAGATGGAAAAAGCTGAAGAAAACCTCTGGATAAGACATTTCCTCCATTGACACTGCTACGAATATCAGCCATCATCCCTAAAAGTGCACTTCCAATATCAGGGTCTTCATCCCTGTAGAATCTCTTAAAAAGCTTATATATGCTTCCGTATCTTTTTAGCATAACCGATATAACATAAAGGAATGCGATTATGTCTTCTGTCTTCTGAAATCTATATCTTATACCCTGAAAAAGGCAGGCATGTTTTTGTATGCTAAAATTTACCAAGAACTCATAAGGGTGTTTGCCCATAACATTTAGTATCTTTTCAATGACAGGCATGAAGAGCCTGATATTGCCGTATGCAAAGGATGAGGCTATGAAGCCAGAGACCTCTATGTCTTTGTCCTGCCTGTATCTGTGAGGAAAATGCACAGGGTCTTCTTTTATGGCATGAGCGAAATCAAAACTTTTGTAAAGACTATCGAGCCTTGCCTTTAGGTCTTTCATTTTTGAAATTTAACAGATTTGGGAGATATTTGCCACTTTACAATTTATTTATTACGCCAGTTCAATGAGGAAGTGCAACACTTGGGGCTACGAAGGAGTTACCCTAAGTGTTTATGGAGAGACGATATAAGCAACTTAATTTGGAAGAGAGGGACAGGATAACGGAGTTGAAGGCAAGGGGTTTTAG
>JACQZC010000074.1 GCA_016207905.1 Nitrospirota bacterium
AAAGGCACGGACTTCGGTAAAATAACCAATGAGCAGGTGGCAATGGTAGCATCATTAATTAACACAAGGCCCAGAAAATGTCTGGGCTACAAGACGCCCCTTGAAGTCGCATCTGTTGCACTTCGAGATTGAATGTAGGCAGAAGATTTTACATTACCGGGGAAGAAAGGGGGACAGAGAGGTAATTGATAGGTTATAATAGAAGTTGTGGGCAGGGTCATTGCCATAGCTAATCAGAAAGGGGGCGTTGGAAAAACCACAACCGCAGTTAATCTTTCAGCCTCCATTTCTCTTGCAGAAGAGGAGATCCTTCTTATAGACTCAGACCCTCAGGGAAATGCAACGAGTGGCTACGAGGCAGGGCGGACTCAAGGGCAGGCGAATCTCTATGATGTTTATGCAGGAAGATGCACCATAGAGCAGGCAATCATAAAAACCGCGGTGAATCACCTGAGTCTTATTCCATCCTCAGTAGACCTTCTTGGAGTCGAGATTGAGATTGTGGACAAGCAGGGAAGAGAAACACTGCTTTCTCAGATGATTTCATCCATAAGGGATAGATTCAGATATATCTTTATAGATTGTCCTCCATCTCTTGGGCTACTGACCCTAAATGCCATGGTTGCCGCAGACTCTGTGTTAGTGCCTGTTCAGTGCGAATATTATGCCCTCGAAGGGCTTGGAATGCTCACAAAGACATTGAGCCTCGTAAGGAAGTCTTTTAACCCATCGCTTTATATAGAGGGCTTGCTTTTGACTATGTACGATGGAAGAAACCTTCTTTCGTCACAGGTTGAAGAGGAGTTGAGAAAACACTTTGGCAAAAAGGTCTATAACACGGTAATCCCCCGAAATGTTACACTTGCAGAGGCACCAAGTCACGGAAAACCAGTCTTGCTTTATGATGCACGCTCAAGGGGTGCACAGAGCTATATTACGCTTGCAAAGGAGATTTTAAATGAAAATGGCATTAGGCAAAGGGCTTGATGCACTTATCCCAAAGTCTAAGGAAGAAATAGTCCTTCTCGATATAGAGCGTATCCTTCCGGGAAAAGAACAGCCAAGAAGAATCTTCAGGGAAGAGACCCTGAAGGAGCTTGCTTTATCCATAAAGGAAAAAGGCGTGCTTCAGCCCGTTATCGTAAGCAGAACTGGAGATGGCTCATTCGGCATTATAGCAGGAGAGCGAAGGCTGAGGGCATCGAGGCTTGCAGGGATTAAAAAAATCCCTGCCATGATAAGGGATACAACACCCGAGGATTCCCTCGAGGTCGCACTTATAGAGAACATCCAGAGGGAAGACCTTGGACCTATAGAGACTGCACAAGCATTTCAGAAACTAATGAAAGACTTCAATCTCACACAAGAGCAACTCTCGGAAAAGGTTGGTAAGGAAAGGGCAACTGTTGCAAACTATCTGAGACTCCTTAAACTCCCTGAAGAGGTTAAGGCACTTATAAACGATGACAAGCTCTCCATGGGCCATGCGAGGGCAATCCTTTCCCTCGATGAAAGACAGACTCAAATCAATGCCGCAAAGACAATACTAAAGAAAGGCTTAAGCGTAAGAGAGGCAGAGGTCCTAATTAAAAGGCTTTCCTCTGACAGAAAACCCTTTCGTAAGACTGCCCCGCGGGACCCACAGATTTCCTCGCTCGAGGAAAAACTCATCAGGAGCCTTGGAACTAAGGTAAGGCTGAGACACAAAGGCAAAAGAGGCAGTATAGAGATTGAATATTACTCCTTAGATGAGCTCGACAGGCTACTGGATATATTAATCCAATAAGCTTATTCCTCGCTTATCAATAGGCATTCTTTTTGCTTCTTTACTAGAGGAGTTTTATGGTGTAAGATTTATATAATCCTATATATTATAGGGCTCGGACTGAATATTAGTGCATTTGGTAAAGGGTGAAGTCACGCACAACTATTTAAGGGGCTGAGGGATATGACACAAGAAAACGGGGATGAGGCAAAAGAAAGAGATTTCTTTGGTACTGTGTTTAATTCCATTGGAGATGCAGTTGTTGTCATTAACAGGGATATGCGGATTGTCATGGCAAACAAAGCCTATTGGGAGCAGGAAAAGCTCCCTGTCAATAGCGTGTTGGGCAGGCATTGCTATGAGGTATCTCATGGCTTTCAAAGACCCTGCCCTGAGATAAAACCTGAATGTGAATGCCCGGTTAAGGAGACATTTGAAACAGGAGAGCCTTCAAAGGCAGTCCATACTCATAAAGACAAAGACGGCAATGAAGTTTATGTCTCGATAAGGTCATATCCAATAAAAAACAGCTCCGGAGAGGTCACTGAGATAGTTGAAATCCTAAATGACATAACCGAAAGAAAAAATACAAACGACGAGCTCGGAAAAAAGGTAAAAGAGCTTGAGGACTTCTATGAAATGGCAGTTGGAAGAGAGATGAAGATGACTGAGCTTAAATATGAGATTGAAAAACTAAAGCAGGAGCTTAAGAGGCTTAAAGGTGAGAAATGAAAGGCAGAGAGCCTCTTCAAAGACTGGCAGTTTATGTCTCCCTCATGGGCTGGGTCATCCTCCTATTGTATGTCTTAGTCGTCTATGTGCACGGGCAAAGGCAATTCTCCCAGTTTGTTGAGGAGTTCCTTTCTTCGGAGCTTATGGGATTCAGGTTCAGGGCATTGATACTTTTTGCCCCGTTTTTAACGACTATCATGGGCTATCTTATTAGTGAAAGGGTGAAGTTCGTCAAAAAGACACTTGAGATCGAGGGGAAATTAGAAAGGGCACTTACTAACTGGAGAGAGACATTTGATTCCATGCCTTATGGAGTCATGGTTATTGACAGTGATTCCAATATCCTCAAGGCAAACGAATATATCGCAAGACTTTACTCCTTGCCGGTTAAAGAGCTTATAGGAAGGAAATGCTATCAGGTTGTTCATGGAAGAGAATCCGAGATAAAAGGCTGTCCATTGAAGGTCTCCCTTAAGACACTGGAAACCGAAAGCCTCGAATATTACGATAAAAGGCTTAACCTTTGGTTTCTACTTCACTCAACTCCCTTGGTAAGCGATGAAGGCATTGCTTATGTGCATTCGATTGTTGACATTACAGAGCTTAAGGATAAGGAAAAAAGACTCATAGAGGGCAAGTCAGCGTTCTTTAACATGCTTAAGGACCTCGATGTCTCTTATAAGGAATTGAAACTTCTCTTTGATGGTCTGGTATTTGCCTTTGTAGATGTGATTGATGCAAAAAGCCCATGGACAAAGGGACACTCAGAAAGGGTAACTTTATACGCCGTGGCAATAGCAAAAGAGATGGAGCTTTCCGAAAAAGACATAGAGACTTTGAGGATAGCCTCTATACTTCATGACATAGGAAAGATAGGGACATATGATAAAATCTTAGAAAAACCCGATAAGCTAACAGAGGAGGAGTTTAATCTCGTAAAACAACATCCTAAAAAAGGCTCAGAACTCTTAAGGCATATAAAACCTCTTGAGGATGTTATACCAATCATCAGGCATCACCATGAAAAACTTGACGGCTCAGGCTATGTGGATGGACTTAAAGGAGATGAGATACCCTTGCTTTCAAGAATAGTTTGCGTTTCTGATTCCTATGACTCAATGACTTCGGACAGGCCCTATAGACCTGCACCCGGAAAGGGATATGCAATCTCAGAGCTTAAAAGATGCTCAGGCACTCAGTTTGACCCTATCGTTGTTTCCGCATTCATTAAAATACTAAGTTAAGTCTCCTCTAAGCACCAATCTGTTTTGCTATGAAGGAGTCAATAGCTGATTGGTCTTTATCTAATGTCTCAAAGAATCTAACTCCAAATCCGCTTGCTCCCGAATCATCCCTTGCCTCTCTGATAACAATGCCTTTTGTCTTTATCTTGTCTTTTGAATCAGGCAGGGAAAACTCCAGACCAACAGATGAGCCTATTGCAAATGGCGACTCTGTTATAAGCAGAATGCCAAACCTGCTTATGTTTTTTGCAGTGCCTGAGCTTCCGGTTCCTTTGAATTTAATATTAACTGGCATGGACACCTTAAACCTTGGATCAGTCCGCTCTTTTATCGGGATGAATTTTTTAATCTCCGAGATGAAGATGTCTTCATCTACTGGTTTTCTAAGGTAGGAACTGCACCCTGCGGCATAACATTCGGATTCCTTGAAAGAGGAAGTAAGGATTACCACAGGCATGTCCTTCAGCTCTATATCGCTTTTTATGAACCTACAGCACTCTATGCCATTCATTACAGGCATCTCGAGGTCAAGGAAAACTATGTCGGGCTTTTCAGCCTTTGCGATGCGAAGTGCCTCGAGGCCATTTGTGGCTTTAAGGACAGTGCATTCAGACCTCTTGAGGAACGAGGTCTCGAGGTCAAGGAAACTCTTTGAGTCATCTACGACTAAAACCTTCACAGACATATCTACCCCCCTTAGAATTTGTTAACCTCTACGATATTATGGTGCCGAAGGCGGGATTTGAACCCGCATGGGTTTCCCCACACGCCCCTCAAACGTGCGTGTCTACCAGGTTCCACCACTTCGGCTCAAAATGAATTTTACTATAAAAATTACCTATCTTTCAACCCCTGTAGGAAAATCCCAAATCTGCCGATAGAGAATCGTCATTGAAAGCGGAGCGAAGCAATCTCAGCAGCTTACGCAAGATTGCCACGCACCCTACAGGTGCTCGCAATGACCCACGGTTTTGTCATTCCCGCTCGTCGGGAATCCTTCCGACTTGTTCGGAATCGAAAGAAAGAT
>JACQZC010000075.1 GCA_016207905.1 Nitrospirota bacterium
CGAAAAAGAAAGGTTTTTAGAGGTTAAGGCAGTCTCAGTAACCCGGAGATATACGATTACATAAGGGATTTTGTGGAGATAAAGCTTGTAGAGGGATATAGGACAGAGGTAAATCTAAGAATAAAAAGGTGGCTTAAGGATGTTGCCTGTATCTTATCAGAGGGATTTATTATCACGGTAGACTATGGTTATCCTTCATGGCAGTATTACAGCGAGGAAAGAGGAAGAGGAACGCTGATTTGCTACGAAAGCCATAAGGTCAGTGAGGACTTCTATGAAGGGGTTGGCAGAAAAGATATAACCGCACATGTGAATTTTTCAGCCCTTAAAAGGTGGGCAGAGGCTCTTGGGTTTAAGACATTGGGGTTTTCAACTCAGGGCAGTTTTCTTGTGTCATTGGGAATAGATGAGGTGATAACAGAGCTTTACGGAGACTCCCCTGAGTATCCATTTGAAGTGACTAAGATAAAAGGGCTTTTGCTTCCAGGCACAATGGGCGAGACACATAAGGTGATGATTCATTACATGGGTAAAGAGGAAGATGTCCCTTGTCTAAGGGGATTTTCTTTAAAGAATCAGATTAAAAACCTCTGAGAGTATTCGTTAAAATGGTTGAGACTTCTTATGACCTCTTCGGAAGTGTGTGTCTCTATGGTGAAAACAGCATTATTATTAACCCTGCTATCTCTAATACAAGAGAAAAGCCTATCGAAATCAAATGTTCCCTCAGTGATGGGTAAGTGTGAATCGAGGTCTTTTAGATTGTCATGAAGGTGAAACTCTATGATATAAGGCATAAGCTCTTTAAGCCACTCATCCAGTGATGTATTGGAGAAAAGATTGAAATGTCCTGTGTCAAAACACAAGCCGAACCTGTCTGTGACAGAAGACATCTCTGCCATAAGCATCCTCAGGTTTGTAGGCTCATCCTCGAATATGTTTTCTATCGCTATTTTTGTATCCATCTTCGATGTCTTCTCGATAATTTTTTTCCATGTAACAAGGCTTCCCTCGAGCCATATGTCAGGGCGATGCGAATATTTCCACTTTTCATAGCCTGAATGAAATACTACTATGGCAGGCTCAAGAGGCTCTGCAAGGCGGAGTGTCTGCAAAAACCTCTCGATGGTTACTTCCCCTATCTTTGAGTCAACTGCCCCAGGACAAAGGTCCATAAAAGGTCCATGAACAGTTATAAGAGGATTATGGCTAAACCCTGCTTTAAGCCTCTGTATGTCTGAAATAGTGACTGAATCGAGAGTTTTAGAGCTAAAGTAAATCTCTAAGTTTAGCCTGTAACTATTTATAAATGAAAGATAATTATTTATCTTTTCAAATGGTATATGAATCTGAGGGGGTATCACTTTTTAGAGGAGGCTGGGGTTACAGATTCCTTTTTGTCCGAGGTTTCAGAGCCTTTGGCTGGGGCATTGACCTTATAGTCAGTATAGTCAGTTTTATACCAGCCTGTTCCTTTTAGGACAAAGGAGGTATTTGATATGAGCTTTTTCATTGGGCCTCCACATTCAGGGCATGTATTTAATGGCTTATCCTTAAACCTCCGAATAAATTCATAGGTCTTTCCACAAATTTTACATGAGTACTCATAAACTGGCATCTCTTCCTCCGTTCAGGATAACTTTTTAATATACAAAAAAGTTTAAGAAGAGTTCAAGCATGGGGGTAATCCTGTCTTTGCGTGGGTTCGAGAACCCTTCTGCCTCACTTTAAAATCTTAATGAAAATAATCGTTGCCATCTCCTTTTTTTATAGGTTCAATTTCATTTTCCTAAGTGCTTGAATTATCTTCATTTTTATCGTTTGAGTGTTCAATCTTTTTCATTTTGTTCAAATTGTCGCATTTTTCATCACCCTCGATGAGCCTTGCCTTATCCATAAGAATTGCAGAGGCAATAACCTTATCTTTTAAAGAAGCATATATGAGGTTTAGCTCACTTATCTTGCTTAGGATATGGTCTGAAAGAAGCCAGTATTTCATGGCTGCCCTTGCACTTACTCTTTTTTCCTCTGTGATTTTTTTATTCATAATTTGACCTCCTAATGAAAATATACACACCCAAGATAAAAAAGTCCTCTAACACATGTCTAAGACACATGTTATAAAAGCATGTCATATATACAAACAAAAGTCCTCTAAAGTAGTTCTAAGAAATAGTTCTAAGAAGTAGTTTCGCCCTGACGAGCCTTTGTCATTCCGACCCCAAAGGTGTCATTCTGGCTTGTCCAGAATCCATCCGCCTTTCTGTCATTGCGAGGCTTTGCCGAAGCAATCTTTTCCCCTCTCCCCTTGCGGGAGAGGGGTAGGGTCTGTTCCCCGAACAGACTGAAAATGTTGTCTGTAACAAAACGGCTCGTTCAGGGAACGAGCCCTACTAATAGAAATCCCTTGACAAAAAAAGACTCTGCCTAAGATAATATCACAAGTCCCGATTTCCTCAGAAAAGGAGGGGTTTATGAAAAAGGTTTTTTCGCTTATGTCATTCCGAGCTTGCCCCGGAATCTCAAATGTCTTATTCCTTGCCCTGCTTATCTCTGTGCTCTTTATTCCCCTTTCGCTTTATGCAGGCATTAATGATGACCTGATAATAGCAGCAGCACGAGGTGATATTGCCAAAATTAAAGAACTCCTTGACAAAGGCGCTGATGTTAATGCAAAAACCAATGATGGCATGACTGCTTTGATGCTGGCGGCAGATAAAGGTCATACAGAGATTGTTCGCCTGCTTGAGAATGCAATGAAAAAGAGGTAGAACCCAGACCCCACAACCTTGCCCTCAACTGCGATTGGGGGTCATGGGAGATGCACAAAGGGTGATTCTGAAAAAGTAAAAAGACATTATCATTTTGGCGGGACAACAAGTGCATGGGTTATTGACAGAACCCTTATCTGCCTGCTATAAATATAGCTCATGATTAAAAAGACAGAAAAGATATGGATGGACGGAAAACTCATCCCATGGGATGATGCAAAGGTTCATATCCTCACGCACACCCTTCATTACGGGCTTGGGGTTTTTGAGGGCATAAGGTGCTACGAGACATCGAGAGGTCCTGCGGTCTTCAGATTGGATGAGCATATCAGGAGACTCATTAAATCAGCACATATATTCCTTTTGGATGTCCCTTATTCGGAGGAAGAGATAAAAGAGGCGGTAGTAAAAACCATCAGGGCAAATAAGCTCAAGGAATGCTATATAAGGCCACTTGTATATATAGGTTATGGTGCAATGGGGCTTTACCCTAAAGGAAACCCGATTAATCTCTCCATATCAGTCTGGCCATGGGGCACATATCTTGGAGAGGAGGGCATCAAAAGAGGCATAAGGGTCAAGACCTCGTCTTTTATAAAAAGCCATGTTAATGCGAATATGTCGAGGGCAAAGGTCTGCGGATATTATGTGAGTAGTCAGCTTGCCAAAAACGAGGCAGTCTCAATGGGCTTTGACGAGGCACTGCTTTTAGATGCAGATGGGTATGTCTCGGAAGGTCCAGGAGAAAACATCTTTATATTAAGACAAAACTGCCTTAAAACCACCCCTCTTACCACTATACTTGAAGGCATCACAAGGGAATCAATCATGACAATTGCAAAGGATGAGGGTCTTACTGTCAGGGAGGAAAGGTTTACGAGGGATGAGGTATACATCTCGGATGAGGCATTCTTTACAGGCACAGCCGCGGAGCTTACTCCGATAAGGGAATTAGATGGAAGGCAGATAGGCACTGGGATGCCAGGTAAGGTCACAAAAAGACTCCAGAAGATATTCTTTGATACAGTAAAAGGCAAGAACAGGAAATACAAACACTGGCTTACCTATGTTTAAGGAAACATTTTGATTTGACTATCTCCTCCTAAAGCATCATAATCTGTTTAATGAGTCGGTTGCCTTTTATAATTATTTGGCTCTTTAGCCTTTTCAGTATCCCTCTTTTTGCCGAGGATGCTGATATAGTGGCTTTTGGCGACCACTCGCTCTGGGTTTTAGCAAACGATATTAAAAACACCTTTAAGAAGGACACAGGGATTTCCCTTTACCTCATACCCGAATTTGCCATTGAAGGGAAGGGCTGTGCAAAAGGTATTCTGCATGCGTCAGGAGGAAGCCCTGACAGAGACATAGGGCTTGTCTGCTGCAAGCTAAATCCAGACATAGTGAAAAAATATGGCATTAAGGTCTATCCTGTAGTTAGAGAGCCTCTGGCAATAATAGTCAATAAAGCAAATCCAGTCTCAGGGCTTACCTTAAAACAGGTCAAGGATATTTTTTCGGGCAGGATAACGAGATGGTCAAAAGTGGGTGGACCCAATGAGCCTATTGTAGTTATAACAAGGCTTCACTGCACCGAGCATATCCCTAACTGGACAAAGATACTCGGAAGTCCCCTTGAGTTCACGAAGAGGAGCCTGAATGTTAGCTCAGAGCCTGATATGGCAAAAACAGTTTCGGATTTCAAACAGGCAATAGGACATCTTGAGATGACAAGCATCGCTGAGTGGGGAAAAGGCGTAAAGATACTTTCCATCGATGGCTATATGCCTACAAGTAAAGACTTAATAGAAGGGCATTATCCATTCTGGGCAACGCTTTCTATCGTTACAAAAGGCGAGGCAAAAGGAAAGGCGAAAAGGTTTATAGATTACATCAGGACAAGCACTAATATCAGGGAAATCCTACTTAAATACGGTATGCATCAAACCCCATAAAGAAAATGTTTTTAGGCAATCTCAGATATAAAGAAAAGGTCTTTTTCCTTCTCGCACTCATCTTTATCATCATTTCGACAGGTCTTTTAATCATATACATACTTTCTTCAAGCGGAGTCATAAGAGAACATAGAGAGCATCTTAGAGCAAGCTCTTTTCTTACAGAGGACCTTATAAAGCGGAAAAACGATGAGCTGGCGAGGTTTATTAATATTCTCCAGAGTAACAAGACATTTATAGAATACTTTTATATAAGCACAGTTCTTTCCAGGAACATGGAGCCTGTTTCCGATATAGTTAAGCCCATATACATCTCTCAAAAGGTTGATGTCTTGATTCTTTATGATATGAACGGAAATCCTGTTTTAAGCTTTGATACGCTGGGAGAGAAAGGGCAGGTGAGGCTAAACCTTAAAATAAATGGCGATGGGTTCATAAAGACAAATGGGGCTTTAATGATTATGTCCAGAGGGCCATTAGAGTATACAGGTGGCACTGTGGGATATGTAGTTGTCGGAAAGTATATTGACGAGGAGTTTTTTGCTGATATAAAGGATATTGTCGGCAATGAGCTTTTTCTGGTCATAGAGGAGGAGATAGCAGTCTCGACTGTTCAGATTAAAGATGTCCCTTACAAGCCTATAAAAGGCAATCTCAACCTAAAACAGGGCACTTATTCGGTTTTGGAGAAAGATATCAAAGGTCCTGATGGTAATACCATAGGTAAGATAGTGATTGGGCTTTCCGATGAGATGCTTTTAAATTCTCTGCATAAGCTCAGGGCTTCTATGCTCGTAGTACTTCTCATCTTAGCCGGAATATCATTTGGTTTTGCCCTTCTTTTCATAAAGGCTCTCGTCAGCCCATTAAAGGAGATGGTTTCGCTTGTGGACAGGGTTGGAAAGGGTGAGTTTAAAACTATGGTTGAGATTAAAGGTAAAGACGAGGTAGCCCGTCTCTCGGAGAGGTTTAACGATATGCAAAGACAACTCGGTGCACAAAGGGATGCCCTCGAGCGCTACACCGAAAACCTCGAATACACCGTAGAGGAGCGCACAAAAGAGCTTCGAGGGACTCAGGAACAGCTTCTTCAGGTGCAAAAGATGGATAGCTTAGGTGCCCTCGCAGGAGGCATTGCCCATGACTTCAATAACCTGCTTTCCGCAATCTTAGGTTACGCAAGTTTTATCAAGGAGGAGATAGACGAATCGCACCCTCATTACAAATACTGGAATATCATAGAGCAGGTCGCTTTAAGGGGCTCGGAGCTTACGAGCCATCTCTTGACCTTCTCGAGAGGCAGGGTCGAGCTTAAGGCAAAAGAGCCTGTAGATATAAACAGACTCATAAAAGAGCTTTTAGGTCTTTTAGGCCGCACATTCGATATGTCCATAAGCGTTAAGACAGGTCTTTCGGATGAAAGGCTTTATGTCTTTGGAGATTCAAACACCATTTATCAGGCACTTCTTAATATATGCGTTAATGCAGGGGATGCCATGCCTGAAGGCGGAACCCTTACCATAGAGACATCGAGGTTTTATGCAACCGAAGGCTTTCTCGTAGGCCATCTTCAGGCAAAGTCAGGAGCCTATATACAGATTAATGTTACGGATACAGGCATGGGCATAGAGAAAAAGCATCTGGAGAGAATCTTCGAGCCATTCTTTACGACAAAGGAATTAGGCAGAGGCACAGGTCTTGGACTTGCAATAGTATATGGCATCGTAAAAGACCATGGAGGTTTTATAGATGTCTACTCAGAGCCCGGAAAAGGGACTACATTTAAGCTCTATCTGCCTGCCTATGAAGAGGAGGTTACCCTCAAAAAGGAGGATGAGACCTCACGGCTCGAGGCAGATGTCTCGGGAACAACCATCCTCGTCGTGGATGACGAGGAGCCCCTTAGAAGGCTTTGTAGGGAGCTCTTAGAGTCCGCTAAATACACTGTCCTTACAGCACAAGACGGGCTTGAGGCTGTAACTGTATTTCAGGAAAATAAGGATTTAGTTTCTCTCGTTATATTGGACATGATTATGCCAAATCTAAGCGGATATGAGACCCTTAGAAGGCTTAAGGCAATAAAGCCATCATTAAAAGTAATTCTCACCTCAGGCTTCAGTAAGGAGTTAGATGTTAGATGGTCGGAGGAAAAGGCTGTCAAGGGTTTCATAGAAAAGCCATATAGGTTACAAAGCCTCCTTAAGAAGGTAAAAGAGGTATTAGCCTCTACTGTTTGAGATGCCTTACTTGCCGAAAAAGAGCCTTTTAGTGCAAAATATCAGTTAGTCTTTAAAGGTGGAAAAATGGCAATAAGGGTTGGTGTTATAGGTGTTGGCTATTTAGGCAGACATCATGCAAGGATATACTCTGAGATGAACTCTGCTCAGCTTTATGCTGTGATTGACAGCGATAAGGCTAAGGCAGAGGAGATTGCACGACAGTATAACTCAAAGGCATACACTGATTACAGGTCTGCCCTTGACAGCCTTCAGGCATTAAGCATAGTAACGCCTACGACCTCTCACTATGATATAGCCTTAGAGTGTCTTAAGCAGGGCAAAGACATCCTTATAGAGAAGCCAATAGCCCATACAGTGAAAAAGGCAGATATGCTCATAGAGGAGGCTGGAAAAAAAGGCTTGCTCCTTCAGGTAGGTCATCTTGAGCGGTATAACCCTGCTGTCGTTTCAGCCTCTCGGTTTATCTCCGAACCATTATTTTTTGAGGCAGAAAGGGTCTCACCTTTTTCGGAAAGGGCAAAAGATGTGGATGTTACGATTGACCTTATGATACACGATATAGATATAATATTAAGTTTTCTTAAATATCCAAATGTCAAGAAACTAAATGCATCAGGCGGAAGGATTATGACCGATAAATTGGATTTTGCTTCTGCATGGCTTGAGTTTCAAGGCGGTGCGTCTGCTTTCATCAGGGCAAGCCGTGTATCTGAGGATACATCGAGAAAACTCAGGATATACGAAAAAGACTCTTATCTCCTGATAGATTATCAAAGACAGGAAATAAAAAAATTTCTCAAGACTGGAAAGGAAATCTCTGTGGAGCAGACTTCGCTTCCCCCAAAAGAGCCTCTTAAGGAGGAGCTAAGAGATTTCATCGATTGTGTTTTGAAAAGGACAAAGCCAATGGTCTCTGCAGTTGAGGCAAGGAATGCCCTTCAGATGGCAATAAAAATAACAAATAAAATCAAAACAAAGGATACGACTAAAATATGATACCAATGGTTGACCTCAAAAGACAGTTCTCTGACATAAAAGAGGAGATTTTAGATGTCCTCTCGGAAATACTTGAGTCTTCTCAGTTTGTTTTAGGGCCTAAGGTCAGGGAGCTTGAAGAAAAAATAGCCCAATACCACGGAGTAGAATCAGCAGTTTCGGTTGCCTCTGGCACAGATGCCCTTCATCTTTCCCTTAAGGCATTTGGCATAGGAAAAGGCGATGAGGTAATAACTACTCCATTTACCTTCTTTGCCACAGTAGAGGCAATACTTTATGTAGGTGCAGAGCCTGTTTTTGTAGACATAGAGCCGGAGACATTTAATATTAATGCCTCCCTTATAGAAAGTAAGATTACTAAAAAGACAAAGGCAATAATCCCTGTTCACATGTTTGGCTATCCAGCAGATATGAAGAGGATTCAGACTATAGCAGAAAAATACAATCTGTCTGTAATAGAGGACTGTGCACAGGCATTCGGGGCAAGCATCGATGGAAAAAAGGTAGGCAGTTTTGGGGATGCAGGATGTTTCAGTTTCTATCCGAGCAAAAACTTAGGTGCATATGGAGACGGAGGAATGATAATCCTCGATAACAAAGATATTGCCGATGAGATAAGAAGACTTAGGAATCACGGCTCTAAGGCTTCATACATCCATAGCACAGTTGGCTTCAACAGCAGGCTCGATGAGCTTCAGGCAGGCATCCTGCTTGTGAAATTCAAGAGGATTGACGAATATAATCTTCTCAGAAGAAAAAAAGCCGGCATTTATACGAAACTTCTGTATTCAGGGAAACTAAGATGTCCTTCCGAGAAGACAGGGTTTTATCATGTTTATCACCAATACACAATCGTGACTCCAAATAGGGATGAGATACAGAGAAGGCTAAAGGAAAAGGGAATAGCCTCTACAGTGTATTACCCCCTGCCACTCCATCTTCAGGAGCCATTGAAGTATCTTGGACTAAAGGAAGGGGATTTCCCCCATGCAGAGAGGGCATCTAAAGAGGTGCTTTCGCTTCCGATATATCCTGAGATAAAGGACTCCGAGGTGGAGCATATAGCAGAGATTGCAGGCAGTGTCTGAGACAGTAATGATAATTGCAGGGGAAAGCTCAGGTGAGCTGTACGGAGCTCTCCTTACAAAGGCGATAAGGTCTCTATGGCCTCGTGTAAAGGTAATTGGGGTTGGCGGAGAAAGGATGAAAGAGGCAGGGGCACTGGTGTTTGCCGAGGTCTCAAGTGCATTTGGCTTGCTTGAGGCTGTGTCAGCTTTCAGAAAGGTTAAAATGACTTTTAATAAGACCATAGATATGATGAAAAGAGTCATGCCGGATGTGCTTATCCTTATAGACTACCCTGATTTTAACCTCAGGGTCGCAAGGGTTGCAAAAAAATTAGGTATTAAGGTTCTCTACTATGTAAGCCCACAGGTCTGGGCATGGAGAAAAGGAAGGATAAAGACAATAGGAAAGCTCGTTGACAAGATTGCGGTAATTCTTCCTTTTGAAGAGGCAATATATAAGAGGAGAGGCATTCCATGCGAGTTTGTTGGTCATCCGATATATGAAGAGATCGAGTCCTCTTTGCTTTCAACTGCAAGGGAAGAATTGGGTATAAAGGAAGGCACCCCGGTTCTATCTGTTCTACCAGGCAGTAGACCTAATGAGCTTGACCGCCTCCTGCCTGTCCTCATCTGTTTTGTAAGGATGTTCAAAAAAGAATATCCAAACTACCATATCCTTTTGCCATTTGCTCCTAATCTGGATATACAAAGATATAGGACAGACATCAGGGAATTTGAGGCAGAAGGGGTCCAGATATTGTTTGGAGGCTCAATCTTTGCACTTTCAGCCTCTGATATGGCAGTCATTGCATCAGGGACAGCAACACTACAGGCTTCATTCCTTGAAACCCCTATGGTCGTCATCTATAAGGTCTCTCCAATTAGTTATCCTTTAGGCAGGCTGATAATAAAGGTAAAACATATCTCACTCGTAAACCTCCTGCTTGAAAGGCTGGTTGTGCCTGAGCTAATTCAGAGAAGGGCAAATGCAAAAAATATAATGATTGAGCTAAGAAGGCTCATGTCGGATAAGTCATACAGGGATGGGATGATTTCAGCCTTTAGAGAACTGAAGAACATATATTCAGAGAAAAAACCATCTCTCAGGGTGGCTGAAATAGTAGGTGAAATAGCAGGCTGGCAGGGGCAATGAAGAGAATCTTTGAGATTGTAGGGCCTCACTGGCAGAGAATCGCCCTTGCAGGCATATGCAGTCTTGTCGTCTCAGGCACTAACGGCACAATTGCATGGCTTGTAAAGCCTGCTGTGGATGACATACTTATTGCAGGAGACAAAAGCAAACTGATTCTCCTTCCATTTGTAATATTTGCAGTGTTTCTTGCGAGAGGCATTTTTACATTCTTTCAGAACTATCTTATGCGTTCCACAGGCGCAAAGATTTCAAGGGACCTGAGGGTAGGGCTTTACCAACATATGCTTTATCTTCCAATGAGCCATTATTCGAAGGACTCAACCGGCACAATGATGTCCAGAGCAATAAATGACACTGCAATAATACAGGAGCTTCTTGCCTATAGGGTCAGGGACCTCTTTGTCGAAAGCGGAACATTCGTTATCCTCATCTCGGTTGCCATGTACATGAGGTGGGACCTCACATTGATTGCCCTTTTCATTCTTCCGCTTGCATTTTATTCCGTAGGCCGTTTGGGCAAAAGGCTTAGGAAGGTTTCTCTAAAGGCTCAGGAAAAGATTGCAGACATAACAGAATCCCTTTCAGAAGGACTTTCTGGGGTAAAGATAATCAAATCATTCTCTATGGAAGACAAAGAAGGCTCAAGATTCAAAGACGGCAATCAGGCATACTACAGAGAGCTTATGAAAGGCACAAGGATTCTTGAGGCAACCTCCCTGATAATGGAGTTCACTGCAGGGGTTGGTATTGCATTTGTCCTTTGGTATGGCAGTTCCTTAGTCGTCGGTAAGACCATAACTGCAGGTGAGTTCTTCTCTTTTCTTGCCGCGATATTAATGATATATACTCCTGCCAAAAGACTTACACAGGTTAATAACGGAATACAACAGGCTAAAGCCTCACTCGAAAGAATAGACATGGTTTTAGATGAGCCCGAGGAGCCAAGTGGAACTCAGAAACTCACTGGGATAAATGAGATAGTGTTTGACGATGTATCCTTTAAATACGAGGGCAAGGAGGAAGATGCCCTTAACAGGATTAGTGTGAGGATAAAAAAAGGTGAGGTAGTGGCATTGGTCGGAAAAAGCGGCTCTGGGAAAACGACCTTTGTTGACCTCATAGCAGGCTTTTACTCGCCTACATCAGGCAGTCTCCTTATCGACGGTATGGATATAACCAGCATATCCAAGAAGTCCCTAAGGGCACAGATTGGCATTGTCAGCCAGGATGTTATACTCTTTAACGACACTGTAAAGGCAAATATAGGCTATGGTAGGCAGGATGCATTGGACGAGGAGATACTGAATGCCTCAAATGCCGCATATGCCCATGATTTTATAATGGCACTGCCTAATGGATATGACTCTGAGATAGGACAAAAGGGCATCAGGCTTTCAGGTGGCGAAAGACAGAGGCTTCAAATAGCAAGGGCAATTCTTAAAAACCCGCCTATTCTTATATTGGATGAGGCAACATCTGCATTGGATACACAGTCCGAGATGATTGTTCAAAAGGCAATAGACAGCCTCATGGAAGCACAAGGAGCATCGAGGACTATATTAGTCATAGCCCACAGGCTCTCGACAATAAAAAGGGCTAACCGCATAATAGTTCTCGATGGGGGATATATCGTTGAATCAGGCAGTCATGAAGAGCTTATGAAGAAAGGTGGCATTTATAAAAAACTCTACGAATTGCAGTTTGCTGAGGGGGCATCGCCCTCCTGAATATGTTTCTTTTTTATAGCCTCATATATCTTCTATCGGTAATCATTCTACTGCCTTATGAGTTCCTGAAAAGGCAAAGGTCGTTAAGAAGAAGATGGCTAAAAGAGAAATTCGGCTTTATCAGGATTAATAAACAGCCTTCATCTATATGGCTTCATGCAGTCTCAGTGGGTGAGGTCATGGCATCCCTGCCTTTCATAAAAGCCCTCAAGGAGCAGTATCCTCGTCTTTATATAGTAGTTTCCACTGTCACCGATACAGGACAGAAAGTGGCATCGGAAAGGCTGAAGGGTATAGCTGAGACGATATACATCCCTTTTGATATAAGCTTCTGTTTGAGGCGGGCTTTGCAATCGATAAAACCTATTCTTTTTATCGCAGTAGAGACAGAGATATGGCCTAATATATTCAGGGTCATGAGAATCAGCGAAGTTCCTGTTGCCATTGTTAATGGAAGGATTTCTTCTGCCTCATTCAGGGGCTATATGAGGATAAGGGTTTTTATGAAAAGGGTTCTTGAAAATGTAGACCTTTTCTGTATGCAGGAGCCTGAATATGCTCAAAGGATAATCGCTATCGGCGCAAAAAAGCATGCTGTATCGGTTACAGGGAATTTTAAGTTTGACCTGAAGGCATCTTCTCAAAGACCTTTATGGGCTAACTGCATTCAGGGCAATGCCATCATAGCTGGAAGCACCCACAAAGGAGAGGAGGATTTAGTTCTCTCTGTTTTCATGGCCCTTAAAAAGGACTTTCCTAACCTGAATCTGATTCTTGCACCGAGACACCCTGAGAGATTTAACGAGGTAGAAGACTTAATCAAGTCAAAAGGGGTGTCTTATTTAAGAAGAAGCAGGCTTTCAGGCTTTGAGGGCTCATCTGCTGTGATTTTGCTTGATACGATTGGAGAGCTTTTCTCTGCATATAGCATAGCCGATATTGCAATAATAGGTGGGAGCTTTATAAAGCATGGTGGACAAAACCCTCTTGAGCCTGCATACTGGGGGAAACCCGTTGTTTGCGGGCCTCATATGGAAAACTTCCCTTTTGTAGAGGAATTCCTAAAAGAGGGTGCAATCATAAGGGCAGATGAGTTGACCTTGTATCGGATTCTTAAGGAGCTTCTCAGAGACCCAGAGAAACGCAGTGCCATAGGCATCAGGGCAAAGGAGCTATGCATGGAAAAAACCGGGGCTGTTCAAAACACACTAAAGGCACTTGAAAGGTACCTGGAAAAATATGGGACCATTTGAGCTTATATATTATATAGGCTATAAGGTTAAGAAGCTCTATGACAAAGGCAGGCAGAGGAGACTCACCTCAACTGTCATAAGCATTGGCAATATAACAGTTGGCGGCACAGGCAAAACCCCTTTGGTGATGGCAACTGCCCGTGAGGCTTTCAAAAAGGGGTTAAACCCATGTATCCTTACAAGAGGCTATAAGGGAAGCCTTAATCTGCCCTCTTTTGTCAGCAAAGGTTTTGGAGCTTTACTTACTGAGAAGGAAGCAGGCGATGAGCCAGTGCTTATGGCTGAAAAATTAAGCATGGTTCCAATAGTTAAGGCTAAGGACAGGTATGAAGGAGGTATATTTGCCATAGAGGAGCTAAAGCCAATAGCTCCGTTTCTTTTTATCTTAGACGATGGGTTTCAGCATTTCAGGCTCCATAGGGATAAGGATATCCTTCTTATAAATGCCCTGAACCCTTTTGGAAATGGAAAACTCCTTCCAATTGGCACCCTGAGGGAGCCATTGAGACAGATTAAAAGGGCAGATGTGCTTGTCATAACAAACAGTCCTGATTCACATGGAAAAGAGATGGAAAACCTTGTCTTGGAGATAAGAAAATATAATCCATATTGTCCTTTGTTCTTTGGAAGGCATATACCTGCTTATGTAAAGGAAGCCTCTAACAGGGAATTCCCCATAGACATGCTTTACGGTAAGAACATTTACGCTTTCTGCGCAATAGGCGAGCCAGAGTCTTTCTTAAACACACTTAATTTTATGGGTGTCAACCTAAAGGGGTTTAGGCAATACAGGGACCATTACAGGTTCAAAGGTCGGGATATTAAGGCAATACAAAGAGAGGCTGAAAGGTGCGGTTCGGAATGGATAATCACAACGGAAAAGGATATAATACGACTGAAGGATATTGGGCTTCCCGATAACCTTGTTACGCTTGGCATTGAGTTTAAAATCGACAATGGATTTTATGATGAGGTTTTTAAAGGGCTAATGCCCGTATGAAATATTTATGGAGGTCTTATGGTCTGTTATATAAATGTTAAAAGCAGGCAGAGAAACGAGTTTATAGACATCACAGAGGATATAGCTAATGTCATAAAAGAGGCAGGAGTAAAAAGCGGAATATGCTTTATATATGTGCCTCATACAACTGCGGCAGTCACGGTAAACGAGGGAGCAGACCCATCTGTGTATCGCGACATACAACAGACCCTCTCGAGGCTTATTCCATATGAGATGAATTATTCCCACCGGGAAGGCAATGCAGATGCCCATATCAAATCCACCTTAGTAGGGGTCTCGCAGTATGTGCCAATAGAGGATGGAAAGCTTGTGCTTGGGACATGGCAGGCTGTTTATTTCTGCGAATTCGATGGACCAAGACACCGCAGGGTTGCCCTTAAATTCATAGTCAGCGAAAAAGTCACCGAACCAAAGAAATGAAAAAATACGATGTGATAATCGTGGGCGCAGGTCCTGCAGGGATATTCTCTGCCATTAAGCTCATAGAGGAAAGACCTAACCTCAAAGTCCTTATCATAGAGAAGGGCAAGGACATCGAGAAAAGGTATTGCCCTATGAAGTTAAAAGAGGTCTCATGCACTGCGTGCCCTCAGTGTGCACTTCTTAGCGGATGGGGAGGCGCAGGTGCATTCAGCGATGGAAAGCTGAATCTCTCGCCCGATGTCGGAGGCTTTCTTTCGAGATATATCGAAAGGGATGAGCTTGACTCTCTCATACGGCATGTGGATGACCTTTATGTGAGATTCGGTGCGCCTAAAAAAATCTATGGCGGGGATAAGGAACAGATTAGAGAACTTCAGAGCCTTGCGGCAAAGAACGACCTCGTATTCGTACCATCCCGAATAAGGCATATTGGAACGGAAAGATGTGCAAAACTTCTTAAGGCAATGAAAAGGTATCTTAATAAAAATGTGGAGACGATTTTCGATTCGGATGCAAAGCAGGTGCTCGTTAGAAATAAAAAAGCAGAAGGGGTCAAATTAAAAAACGGTAAAGAGCTATTCTCGGACTTTGTAATCCTTGCACCCGGAAGAGAGGGTGCAAAGTGGCTTGAGGAGGAGACAAAGAGGCTCAAACTTACTGTCCTTCAAAACCCAGTGGACATCGGAGTAAGGGTCGAGATTCCTGCCTCTGTATTCGAGCACCTGACAGACATTGCATATGAGCCGAAACTCATTTTTTATTCAAAGAGGTTCGATGACAGGGTAAGAACATTCTGTGTTAATCCATACGGAGAGGTCGTCAAGGAGTACCTTAATGGCATATGGACGGTCAATGGCCATAGCTATGCAAGCAGAAAGACAAACTATACGAACTTTGCAATCCTTGTGAGCACAACATTTACAGAGCCTTTTAATGAGCCAATCTCTTATGGAAGGTATATAGCAAGGCTTGCTAATTTCCTTGGACAAGGGGTTATTGTCCAGAGATTGGGAGACCTTGTATCAGGCAGGCGCTCGACACACGAAAGAATCGCAAAAGGAGTTGTTCAGCCAACCCTTAAGGATGCAACCCCAGGAGATTTGAGCTTTGTAATCCCATACCGCTACCTGTCGGATATACTTGAGATGCTTCAGGCACTGGATAAGATTGCACCAGGTATAAACTCAAGACACACACTTCTTTATGGCGTGGAGGTAAAATTTTACTCTATGCAGTTGAAACTAACTAACACCCTTCAGACAGAGATAGAAAACCTTTTTGCAATAGGAGATGGTGCAGGCGTATCGAGGGGGCTTGTTCAGGCATCAGCCTCAGGAGTTATAGCCGCAAGAGAAATATCGAGAAGACTGTCTTAGAGTCTCACCACACTACGAAAAGCCTTTTTATGTTCTTAATCTCCTCATTTAAGCCTTTTGTTTTTTTAAGGTTAAAATCCGTATAGGTCTTTATTAAAAGTCCCTCTGGTTTATCCTCAATCTTTATTGCACCATCTCTGCCTGTAAGATAGAGCCTTGCAGGGCTTAATGCCAACTGCATTTTTTGATTCAATCTCTTTGAGGTTATAACTGCAATCTCAGGCGAGACTGCATCGAAAAATCCTTTATGTATGGATTTTACCGAGCCATGATGCGGAACCTTAAGCACCTTGCTTTTAAGCCATTTTCCAAGATGCGATATGTCTTCCTCTGTCTCTTCTTCTATGTCTCCTGTAAATAGAAACCCTATTTTGCCTTCGACCCTGATTACGAGGGAATCGTTATTTTCCTCTACAGCGGTATTATTATGGGAAGTATAAAACTCTTTATAGGGATGAAAGACATAGATGCTATAGCCATCTTTTTTAATATAATCTCCTCTTTTAAGGGTTCTGTGTTTTATGTGGGAAGGGAGTTTTCCGGGATAAAATATATCTCCATTGTCCCATATCTCTCTGACCCAGAATCTTTTAAGGAGATACCCGATACCGCCTATATGGTCTTCGTGTCCATGGCTTAGCACAAGGGCTGAGAGCTCACTTATTGCATGGTATCTCAGGTATCCTACGGTTTCATGTCCGCTTTTCCCTGTATCGACTGCTATTGTTCTGCCATCTACAAGCTCTATGACAGAGGCATCGCCCTGAGATGGTGCAAGGAATGTGACTGTCAGATGCCTTTCCGATGTCCCTGCATAAACAGAATAAACTACTACAAGGATTAATGGTAAGAAAAGGATATATCTTTTCTTAAACACTGCATACATGAGAAAGCATGCATAATAAAATATGATTATATATATAGGGAATGCAGGTACTCCTACGGATGAAAAAGGTATGCCTGCAAATGACCTCACAAGAAATATGGAAAGATTAGAGACATTGCCAATAAGAGGCGCAGTAAAAGAACTGCCTGTCATAAGGTATAAGAGGGAATCCAAAAGAGACACAGGAACCAGTATGAAGCCAACTATAGGGGTGACAATAAGGTTTGTAATAGGCGAGATGAGGGAGAACCTGTGGAAGTAATATAAAACGAATGGTGCCACGCCCAATGTGGCAGTGAGCGTTATGAGCAGGCTGTTCAGGGGATAGCTCTTGAGCTTTGCCCTCGGAATTCTGTCCCTTAAGAAAAGACCAATGAAAAAAACAGCAGAAAACGACATCAGAAACGAAAGGTCTAAGACAACCTCCGGCTCCCAGAGGATAAGTATTACGCCTGCAAACAAAAGAAAGTTAAGCCAGTAGCCCTTTTTGCTTATAAGGATGCCAAAAAGGAAAAGGCTTATCATTACAAATGACCTTATGGAAGGTATGCTTGCACCAGATATGCCTAAGTAAAAAAGCATAAAGGGTATAGCAAGGATTGAGGATGCCTGTGAAGGACTAACATAGACCGTAAGCCTCTCAAGAGAGCTGTACGGAAGCAGTCCTATGAGGAGCCTGAATATGGCAAATATGAGCATGGAGAAAAGACCAAAGTGGGTGCCTGAGATGCTAAGGAGATGTGCAAGCCCTGTTAGGTTGAATGCCTCCTTGAGTTCAGCACTCATCTCTTCCCTTTGTCCTGTTGTGACAGCCATTATGAGGGATGCTGAATCCTGTAAAAAATTTTTCTTTATGGATTCGTTAATCTTAGCCCTTGTAGTTTCGAGCAGACTAAGGTCTTTTTCTTCTATCACGGATTGTAAGACTGCATATGGTCTTTCGAAATCACCAGGATTTAGCTTCTCTCCCGGCATATAAATCGTCACCTTTAGCCTGCATCTCCTGCCATGCTCAAACTGCCTGTCAGAGAAGATATCCAGTTTATGCAGGTTTAAATCCATGGACTGTCTTTTTTGGAAGTTTTCAATGTCCCTGATGGAGCTGACCTTGAATTCCTGTGCAAAACCATCTTCTGTCCTTAGACCTGCTGAGCTGAATACGCCATTTATCTCAGCCTCGATACGGCTTAGATATGGGCTATGAGGCTGTCTTACGAGGACATACAGTATGCCAAAGACAATGAGGCCTAAGAGAAAGAAACTTTTCCTTTCCATGGAGCGTAGGATGAGTGCAAGGCTTAATAAAAGAAGGATAACTGTCAGATAGGGAAAATACTGAAATGCATAGAAGGCAGTTACCCCTCCTATGAAGGCTAAAAGGAATCTCATGACATCTTTTTTCTGATTACATCTGCTATGTCGCCTGAAAGCTCTCTTATGGTCTTCATATCCCTGCCTTCAAGCATCACCCTTATCTTAGGCTCTGTGCCTGATGCCCGAACCAACACCCTTCCTTTGTCTTTGAGTTTTTCTTCTGCCTTTAAGATTGCCGATTGTATCTCAGGAACTGTTTTTATATCCTTTGCCGTTTTAACAGGGACATTTACGAGCACCTGCGGGTAAAGCTTAATCTTGTCTCTGAAATTGGAAAGCAGAAGTCCTTTCTTTTTCATAAGGGTAATGACATGAAGTGCAGTTATCGGACCGTCACCGGTTGTATTGTAATCTAAAAAGATTATATGACCTGACTGTTCTCCGCCTAAGTTATATCCATCCTTCAGCATTCTTTCCGTTACAAATCTGTCTCCTACCTTTGTCCTTATGAGCGTTATTCCATGCCTTTTGAGGTAATGCTCAAGCCCAAGGTTGCTCATGACAGTTGCAACCACAGTGTTTTTCTTGAGCCTTCCTTTGTCCTTCATCTCAACTGCCCACATGCCTAAGACATGGTCTCCATCAACGGTCCTTCCTTTTTCGTCCAAAAACAGGGTTCTGTCTGCATCTCCATCATGGGCTATCCCGATATGAGCCCTGTGCTCCTTAACCACTGCCTTGAGCCTGCCAAGATTGAGTGAGCCACAGTCTTTATTAATATTAATGCCGTCTGGCTTATCTGCAATGGTTATAACATCTGCACCCAATTCCCTGAGAACCCATGGGGTGACTTTGTATGCGGCACCATTTGCACAGTCCACAACAGCCCTGAGCCCCTCGAGGGTCATGCCCTTTGGTATGGTGGACTTGATGTATTCTATATATCTTCCTACTGCATCATCGAGCCTGTATGCCTTGCCTATACTTTGACCACTGGGTCTATGGCTGAGTATGCTATCGTCGAGCACAAGTCTTTCGATTTCATGCTCTATCTGAGTAGGCAGTTTAAATCCCTCTGAGGAGAAGAACTTTATTCCGTTGTCCTCAAATGGGTTATGCGAGGCTGATATGACAATCCCTGCATCGAGCCTTAATGCCCTTGTAAGGAATGCCACCCCTGGTGTTGGCATTGGGCCAACTAAAGTTACATTCATGCCCATGGAGCATATGCCTGATGTCAGGGCAGACTCTATCATATAGCCTGAAAGCCTCGTGTCTTTACCGATGAGTATTGTATTTCTGCCATGCCCTTTGCCTAAGAGCCTGCCTGCGGCCATTCCGATTCTAAGAACGCACTCAGGCGTCATTGGATATTTATTAACCTTGCCCCTTATGCCATCTGTCCCAAATAGTCTCATGGTGTATTCCTTTTTAGTTGTTTCCTCTCGGAAGTAGTAACACTTATAGAGGAAGGGTTTATTTCTGCCACTTTCAAAAATGCCGGAACCCTTATAGTCTGACCCCTGATTGTAAAACTCTGCCTGCCTAACTTTGCATTGCTCATATCTACATATATATGGATGCTCGATGGCGTTATGTTTTTAAGAAGCCTTTCTGGTCCTTTTAAATTGACTGTAATTATAGGTATATTATCACCTATTATCTCAAGTTCTTCGGGAAGGTTTTTGAACTCGACCTGCACATCTATGGTCTGCATCGTCTGCTCTTTCGAGACAACGAAAAGCCACATGACTATGGCAAAAAGAAGTGCTGAGACCTTAAGCCAGAGGTTCTTTTTCATCATAGCTCTTTTTTCCTCTCCGTAAAGATTTCAGTAAGCCTGTTTCTCAGTCCTGTCATATCCAGATGTGCATCGAGCCTGCTTCCGATTGCCATGGATATAGCTCCTGTCTCCTCCGAGACTATTATAGCAATTGCGTCTGTCTCTTCTGTAATGCCGAGTGCGGCTCTGTGCCTTGTGCCAAGTGCCTTGCTGATTTTAGGAGCAGGCGAGATAGGCAGAAAACAGCCTGCTGATACGACCCTGTTTCCCTTTATGATTATAGCTCCGTCATGTATAGGAGATGTTGGATGAAATATACTTAAAATCAGTTCTTTCGAGACCTTTGCATCCAGATTAGTTCCTATCTCTATGAAGTCCTTGAGGTCTGTTTCCCTCGCAAGAATAATTAATGCACCAATCTTTCTGTTTGACATGGCAACGGATGCCCTTACAATCTCCTCGAGACTTCTCAGCTCCTCGGCTGATGTAAATGCCCCAAGAAGAGATGTCTCGCCTATTTTTGCAAGTGCCCTTCTTATCTCGGGCTGAAAGATGACTATAAGGGCTATCACTATATATGCCCAGAACCCCTGAAGAAGCCAATCTAAGGTATAAAGTGGCAGATACCTCGACACCACGGAAGCTATCAGCAGGATTACGAGCCCTATGAGCATCTGTGCGGCTTTTGTGCCCTTTATTATGAGCAAAAGACGGTAAAGTATCACTGAGACCAGTGCAATGTCAAGGACATCCCGCCATGTAAGTTGCATGATTAGCTTTATCATATCCGTTTTCTCAGCCACATTGGCGGCAGGGCGATATGGAATCCGCCATTGCCATCGGAATAAACAACCTTTGTTATCCCTGCATTCAGAATAATTCTTTTGCACATCATACAAGGCTCCGAGTTACATTCCCTTAGTCCGTTGTCAATGCCTGATATGTAAATAGTTGCTCCACTAAGCTCCTCTGCCGATGCCCTGATTATGGCGTTTGCCTCTGCATGTACGCTATGGCAGAGCTCGTATCGTTCGCCATGTGGTATCTTAAGCTCCTTTCTTGTGCATCTGCCGACTGAAAGACAGTCTTTCATGCCACGGGGCGCGCCATTATATCCGGTGCTGATAATCGTATTATCCTTTGTCACAATTGCACCATATCTCCGCCTGAGGCATGTAGCCCGCTCGGATACTGCCCTTGCGATATTTATGAAATATTCATCCCAGCCCGGCCTATTCTTTTTCTTCATAACAGTCTTTCTTTTAAGAAGGTTTTTTAAAAGGCAGAAGCATCACCTATTTTATCACAATCCCTATGTGTTCTCCCACACCCCCGGTATGGAGACGTTACAGAACTTGCACCTGCCTTTAACGATATTGTTTTGTGCCACAAAGTATCCATGCCGCTCTATAAGAAGTCTTTTACAGTTATGGCAGGATGTGTTCTCTGAAGTGCTCCTTATGTTTCCGATATACACATATCTGAGCCCTACATCCATCGCTGTTTTTCTTGCATTATCGAGGGTCTCGGGTGGGGTAGGTGGAAGGTCCTTCAGTTTATAGTAGGGGAAAAACCGTGAGAAATGCACTGGAGTATCGGGTCCGACATTTTTAAGAATCCACCTGCTCATCTCCTTTATCTCATCCATGCTGTCATTAAGGCTTGGTATAATGAGGTTTGTAAGCTCAAGCCATACGCCTTCATCTTTAAGCGTAACTATCGAATCCAAAACAGGCTTAAGCCTTCCTCCGCATATCCTGCCATAGAAGTCCTCGGTAAATGCCTTAAGGTCCACATCAGAGGCATCGAGATGCCTTGCAAGCTCTCTCAAGGGCTTTTCCTTTATGTACCCGCATGTATGGATTGTGTTTTTTATACCGTATTTTTTTGCTATCACTGCAATGTCAAGCATATATTCGTAAAACACGGTTGGCTCCGTATATGTATAGCAGATGCTCTTTGATTTATAGGAAATCGCCTGTCTTACAACCTCCTCTGGCGGGATCTCGTAGAAGTCCGCCTCCTCGGGCTTTGCCTGAGATATCTGCCAGTTCTGACAGAACTTGCATCCAAGCACACAGCCCACAGTGGCAATGGAGAAAGCAGTTGTTGCAGGCAGAAAATGATAGAAGGGCTTTTTCTCTATTGGGTCTACATGAACAGCACAGGGCTTTCCGTAAACAAGGCTATAAAGCACACCGCCTTTATTAATCCTTACCCTGCATCCGCCAACCTCGTATTCGGCAAGAACGCACTCAGTAGGGCATAGCTCGCACCGAACCTTTGCCATAAATTATTATAACTGGTTCGGCTATGTTATTGACATATGACTACAAATAATGATAAAAAAGTAATATGCCCGAGGATATAACTGAAGGCGTAAGCAGTAAGGACCTTGACCTTGTCAAGGATGTTTTGATAACCATTACCAAGACTGTCAAGACCTTTAATGTGTATCCAAAGGACAACCCCATATACCAGAGATTTGCAACTGCACTTTCCGAAAAATTCAATACCTACTTTGAAACCCATGATGACCTTATCCTCGATATAGATCGCAACTCCTTGCTTTACGAGGAAAATGAGGTTTTCCATAGCGAGGAGTTAACCGATAACATTGCCCTTTTACTTTATGCAGACGGTATAAGGCAGATAAGTTTTCATAAGGGTATGACATTTGACGAGATAGTGGATTTCATCGATGTCTTAAGGCTTGCACCGAGGGAAAGCCTTCATGACGATATAACGACACTCCTCTGGGATAAGAATATCAAACACCTTGAATATATCGTTGCCGAAGAGACTGTGGATGAGGAGCTTGCAGGAGAAGAGGCTGTCTCCGAAGATGTGGAAGAGGTCACCACTATTTATGGAGCCTCTTATTCGGAGCTAACAATAAAGCCCGTTTTCCTTGAACTGAAGACAGAGCCACTCACCGATGAGGAGCTATCATCCATAAAAACAGAGGTGATTGGATTATCAGAGAAATCGCTTCTTTCCTCTGCAACAAATCTCTTCCTTGCAATGCTGACAGTCGAAAAGGACATGGAAGAGTTTTCAAGACTAACGGAGGGCATTGGAAAGGTAATGGATATGCGGTTGAAAGACAATGACCTTAAAGGTGTGCTCGAGATACTCCAGAAGCTAAAGAAGGTGGCAGGTGTTTCATCCATGCCCGAACAAAAAGAGATAATCGACAATATTATTTCAAAGGCAGGTAATATCGAAAACCTGAGAAGGCTTTTTGGGGAGTCTTTACCTGCAGAGGACATCACCAGTTATCTCATGCTTCTCAAGAAAAGCTCTTTGCCCAATATGATTGAGATTCTGGGAGAGCTTCAGGATAGAAAACATAGAAAGCTTCTCTGTAGCATCCTCATCGAGCTTGGCAAACAGGACATCGGTGCTTTCTCGGCAGGTATTACCGATAAACGGTGGTATCTCGTAAGAAACATAGTGATGATTCTTGGCATGATAAAAGAGCCTGCCGCACTTAAGCTTATAGAGAAGGCATTGAAGCACCCAGAGCCAAGGGTAAGGAGGGAGGCATTAAGGGCACTTGAATGTATTGGCTCCGAGGAGATTAAGAAGCTTCTTTTTTTGGCACTAAAGGATGAGGACTCTGCCGTAAGAACTGGTGCACTCAGAGCAATGAGAAGAATCGGTGGTGCAGACCTTTTCCATCTGCTGAAAGGAAGTGTATCGAGGGAGGAGCTTAAGAAAAAATCATTTACGGAAAAGAAGGAACTGCTTGAAGCCTTAGCCTCTTTAGGAGGACAAGAGGCATTCCCGCTTCTTTTGGAGCTATTTAAAAAGAAAGGGCTGATAGAAAAAGACGACACTACAGAGATAAGGGCATGTGCGGCATATGCCCTTGGCATTATTAGAAGCCCAGAGGCTATCTCCCTTCTTCAGAAAGAAACCAGTGCAAAGAAAAGCCTTTTAAGAGATGCCTGTCTTAGGGCTATTAAGGAGGCAAAAATAGGTGGAGCCACTTAGAGAAAAGGTTCATAAATACGGAAGAACGATAATATCCAATTTCTGCGCCCTCGTCAGGATGACAGGACTTTATGATGCAATGAACGAGACGGTTCTCAATGCGGCTAAAAGGCTTATATCGAGTCTTGAGTTTTTCTTAGGAGACAAAGGAGAGCTTAATATTAAGATGGTCGAGGGCTCCTTTTATATAGAAGGGGTTAGGATAAGGGCAGGGGTTTCTGATATAGAGAATTTTACTTATCTTGCAGAGGAGTTTAAAAAAAGGTCGATTGGTGTGCTAAGTTTCAAGGTTCCTTTACAGGCAGACGACCTCATATATCTTGCCTATGCGATTAAAGGCGGTGCAGAAGCCACTTCTGTGCAGTCAGCCCTTGAAGGCAGGCTAACAAAAGGACTTAGTGTCGGCGGACCTGTGTTTTTACAAAAACAAGGAGGCATCGATTTAAAGGACAGCCAGGCTGTCGCAAAGCAGGCTTATCTGAAAGCCGTTTCTGCTATGAAGGAACTGGATACCTCTATTAAGGCAGGACATTCGCCAAACCTCAAGAAGGTTAAGAAATCCATCCAATCGATAGTTGACCGCATCCTGTCTGATGAGGAATGTATTTTAGGTTTCACCACTATCAAGGATGTCCCTAACTATAGCCATTACCACTCTGTGAATGTAGCCATACTTTCTACTGCCATAGGCAAAAGAATCGGTCTTAACAGAACATACCTGAGCAAACTGGCAATGACTGCATTCTTTCATGACATTGGAAAGGTCAACATACCCCTCAGCATCCTGAATAAGGAAACAGACTTTGTCCCTAAAGAAAAGGAGCTTTTGAGGAGGCATCCTATAGAGGGAATAAAAATCCTCTTGAAGCTGTTGGGGCTGGATGAAACCTCTATTTTATCGATATTTGTGTCATTTGAGCACCATATGAAACTTAACCTTTCAGGCTATCCACAGACCTCGACAGGAAGAAAACTTAACATCTTTAGTAGAATCATCAGCATAGCAGACGACTACGATAGCTATGTCTCAGGAAAGGTTTATGAACGGAGGACACTTTCTGTAGAAGAGGCATTAACTACGATGTATAATGCCAGCGGAACACTCTATGACCCATCCCTTATGAAGGCGTTTGTCGAAATCTTCAGATAGTCCTTAGGCACCGACTTTTTTTAACCTGCCCTTCAGGATATTCCGAGCGTCCTCAAAAACTTTTAAGTAGCTTTCATCCTGATAATCCCTATAGGTGTTTATGTGTGGGTGGAATCTATTTGTCTTGAATATAAGGGTTACCTCGGCAAATATGCCTTCTCCTAAATAAAGCCTGTGCGAGTAGTCTTTTGTCGATGCAAGAACAACCTTGGCAGGGGTTAGATACCCCGGGTCGAGATTAACCGTTCTTTTACCTACAACTGAAAGCTCCGTCTCTATGGCATTGGTTTTTGTCTTTATGTCCTTTAGGGAATCCTGATTTATAAGTCTTTCAAAGAAGATAAATTTTCTCTCTATAGAAGAGCCAAGCTCTCCTCTATAATACTCCGAGTAGTTCCACTTCATCACAGGGCTTTCTAAGATTATATCTCCAAAACACTCACAGAGTCTTTTCTCTGCCATATGCAGTCGCTCTTCGGAGCCAAAGAGTATGCCTACAAAGAGCATCGAAAGCATCGTTATTCCCGAATTAGCTTTGTATAAAAGGCAACTGCCTGTGGGGAGTCGAACTCTACAGGTCCTTTTAGTATCTCCCTGAGAATGCCGTTTTTATCAACTATAAATGTCTCTGGCACTCCTGTCAGTCCATATGTCAGCGAGACCTCGCCACGAGAGTCTATAAGGAGAGGCAGGTTGTATTTATTCTGGCTGAGATATCTTATAGCATCTTCGGGATTGTCTTTATAAAGGATTGTTATTATGCGGAGACCTTTTTGAAGGATAGGCTCCGAGCCTTGTGTCATACTGTAAAGGTTCTGAAGATATGGCATCTCATCCTTGCATGACTGACACCATGATGCCCAGAAATTTATCAACACCACAGAGCCCAATGTGTCTTTAAGCCTCCAGATTTTCCCCTCAGGGGCTTTTAGCTCGAAATCAGGTGATATAAGACCGACCCCTGCTTTTTCCTTTGACTTTTTTGCAGGGACAAAAAGCACAACTGCGATAAAGACAACGATTAGAGCTATGATTAGAGCTATGACGAGAGATTTTTTTGTCTTCAAGGTATAGGGTTGTTAATTAACTCCTGTTAATATAGGTTTTTCGGTCTCCACAAATGTCGGAGCACCGTTTTCAAGGACAACCCTTATCTTATTTACACCCTTAAATCTTCCTCTCAACAATTCCTCTGATAAGGGGTCTTCGATAATCTTCTGAACTGCCCTTCTCATAGGCCTTGCACCATATGCAGGCTGGCAGTATTTGTCTGTTATCCATTCCTTGACCTCTGTGTCAAGCTCGATAACGAGTTCCTGCTCGAGCAAGAGCTTATTCGTCTCCGAAATCAGAAGGTCTATAATAGAGTGCAGGTGGTTTTTGCTTAATGGGTGGAATACTACTGTCTCGTCCACCCTGTTTAAGAACTCAGGATTGAAGGTCTTTTTAAGCTCGTTAAGGACACTGTCTTTAATCTGCAGGTAAATGTCCTCGGAAGATGTCCTCTGGAAACCAAGTGGAGTTGCCTTTTCGATAATCCTCGCACCTAAATTGGAGGTCATGATTATAACGCAGTTTTTGAAATCGACCCTTCTTCCAAAGCTATCTGTAAGAACACCTTCGTCAAGAACCTGAAGGAGTATATTGAAGACATCCGGATGAGCCTTTTCTATCTCGTCAAAGAGCACGACCGAGTATGGACGTTTTCTGATTTTCTCTGTAAGCTGTCCTCCTTCTTCATAGCCAACATAGCCCGGAGGTGCGCCTGTTAGCCTTGAGACATTGAACCTTTCCACATACTCGGACATGTCTATTTTTATAAGTGCGCTGTCGTCGTTAAAAAGGAACTCCGCAAGTGCCTTTGCAAGCTCGGTCTTTCCAACACCTGTTGGGCCAAGGAAGAAGAACGAGCCAATCGGCTTTTTCCTACTCGTAAGACCTGCCCTTGACCTTCTTATTGCCTTTGAGACTGCCTTTACAGCCTCTTCCTGTGCAATAAGTCTTTTGTGAAGCTCTTGCTCCATATTGAGAAGCTTATCAGAGTCTTTTTCTTCGAGCTTAAAAAGAGGAATGCCTGTTATCTTTGAAACCGTATACGAAATATCATCTTCGGTTACGATAGGGATTTCTTTGTTCAGATTATTTTTCCACTGTCTGCGGACCTGCTCATAAAGTCTTTTTGTCTTTTCCTCTTCGCCTCTGACATTAGCGGCTTTTTCGATGTCATGCAGTTTAACATAAAGGTTCTTCTCTTTCGAAAGTCTGCTTAGCTCGTCTTCCATCTCCTTCATTTCGGGTGATGGAATATGCCTTTTGAGCTTTATCCTTGAGCCTGTCTCGTCAATGACATCGACTGCCTTGTCAGGAAGGTATCTATCTGCGATGTATCTGTCAGACAGTATTACTGCATGGGATATGGCACTTTCGGTGTATTTTACCTTATGGTGTATCTCATATCTGGACTTCAAGCCTCTGAGCATTTTGACAGCCTCATCAACAGGAGGAGGCTGAAGATATATCGGCTGAAACCTTCTTTCTAATGCGGCATCCCTTTCGACATATTTTCTATACTCATTAGGGGTGGTTGCACCTATGCACTGTATCTCGCCTCGGGAAAGTGCAGGCTTGAGCATACTGGATGCATCCACAGAGCCTTCTGCCGCACCTGCTCCAATAAGGGTATGAAATTCGTCTATAAAAAGTATTATATTGTCATACTGGATAATCTCCTTCATTACGACCTTAAGCCTTTCTTCGAACTGTCCCCTGTATTTTGTTCCTGCTATCAGGGAGCCAAGGTCAAGGGAGACAATGCGTTTGCCCAGCAGGTTTTCAGGCACATCGCCTTCAACTATCTTCTGCGCAAGTCCCTCTACGAGTGCGGTTTTCCCAACCCCTGCTTCTCCTACTATTGCAGGGTTGTTCTTAATCCTTCTGCCTAAAATCTGCATTATGCGCTCTATCTGGCTTTCCATACCTATAACAGGGTCGAGCTTTCCTTCTTTTGCCAGTTGTGTGATGTCTCTTCCAAATTCGTCAAGCGCAGGTGTAGGGGACTTTTTCTCTTTGACATGAGGATATGCCTTAAGAACAAGATTAATCGTAAGCTGTCTTGCTCCAAGGAGATTAGCCCCAAAACTCCTCAAGATTTTCCCTGCAATACCTTCGTCTTCTCTGAGGAGACCGAGCAGAAGATGCTCACTTCCGATATAGTTGTGTCCAAGAAGCCGTGCCTCCTCTATGGCAAGCTCGAGAACCTTTTTAGCCCTTGGCGTGAATGGAACATCTCCGAATGTAAGAATGTTACTGCCTGCAGGAAGGTTTCTTTCTATCTCCATGCGAAGCTCATCCGAGGATATGCCCATTTTTCTGAGAATTGCTATTGGCAGTGTGTCTTCTTCCCTTAGGATGGCAAGCAGGAGGTGCTCTGTGCCAAGATAATCATTCTGCCTTTTTTCAGCCTCTTCCTTGGCATATATGATTATCTTTCTTCCCTTTTCCGTAAACTTCTCAAACATATCCTATCCTTAATTAAATAATAATGCTTTCTTAAAATAAATGTCAACTGAGCCTGCGT
This sequence comes from Nitrospirota bacterium, assembly GCA_016207905.1. Classification (NCBI taxonomy): domain Bacteria; kingdom Pseudomonadati; phylum Nitrospirota; species Nitrospirota bacterium. The sequence goes on from JACQZC010000075.1 coordinate 28,692, forward strand.
CATCCATTACCCCTTTTAATTCCGAATTCTGTCTCTAATATCTCCTGTGCAACCTCTTTCATCCTTTCAGGGTCTATCCTCTTTGGCATCTTTCTCTGTAGCTCACTCACTGCCCTTATCATATTTATATATGCATAAGCCGCCTGTGTATCCACTCCCGAGCAGGCTTCAAGATACCTCTCATATTTCTTTATAAGCCTTAAAAGCCTTATGACCATCTCCTCATCAAGCCCACGGCCTCTATCTATACGCTCATCCCATCTGCCTTCTTTCTTCCATAAACGAAGTGTCTGGCTTGATATTTTAATGCCATGCTCTTTTTCAAGCCTTCCGAGTATGTCCCTAACACCTTTTCCACCTGCCTCTCGATAAACCCTGAAGACAAGCTCTCTGTTTTTCTCTGAGCCCTTTGTCATCTAAAACTCCTTTCTTTTTTAGGGTAGGGGGTGCCCCATCTAACCCATTGATTTTAAAGTATTTCTGCTTTGCTTTTGCTTTGTTTTGCTTTGCATTTACTTTGCATTTTTGTCATGCTGAATTTATTTCAGCATCTCCTCAACCATCGTTTTATAAGCCCAATCTATTAAAACTATAGTTAGAATAATAACCTTTTAAATCCCATTTGTCAAGTAAAAAGTGAACTATGGTTTCCATTGCCCGCCACTCACCCGTCATTGCGAGTCCCGAACCTTCGGGACGAAGCAATCTCAGTTTATCTTTTACTCTCATTGACAGGGAATAAGCTCAGGGCATAATATAGTCAGCAGAAAGGCTGTATACAGTAAAAAAGGAAGTTTTCAGCTATGCCTAAAATCTCGCGAGATATTTCAGGAAGGCAACTCCGACCAGCAGGACAGGCGTCTCGCCTGTCAGATATTTCATGGAGACGACATCTTCCTCATTTTCAATTATCAGCGGGCTATTATTTGATCACATTTTCTACATACAACAGGCAATCTTTATCACCCTTACATAAAGATTGTGTTTCCAATGCCATTCGTTTCTTGGATGGCAAGAAGTATGAACTTTTTGCTTTTGTTATATTAGATGACCATGTTCATCTGCTAATAAATCCTATGGATAGATTACCAAAGATAATGCACAGCATAAAAAGCTTTACCGCGCATGAGATCAACAGAATATCAAATAGAAAAGGTAGGGTATGGCAAGATGAGAGCAATGACAGGGTTATAAGAAACGAGAGCGAGTTTTTAAAGAAACTTAACTATATTGCGAACAATCCAATTAAGGCAAATTTATCAAATAGATATGAGGATTATAAATGGCTATACATAAAGGGGTGGATAGACGATGATTTATAGACAGGCGAGACGCCTGTCCTACCATAATTGACTATCCCCCTGTCATTGCGATGCCGAAGCCTCGGCAGAAGAATATCGTATTTCCCTCTATTAAGAGGGGTCAGGGGTGTGTAATCCCCTCTCCCCTTGTGGGAGAGGGTTTAGGGTGAGGGGGATATAACTTGTCTCATATGTGTTGAACCCATACTGTTACTTGAAAGAAACCGACTTATTAACTATACTACTATATGGCTGTTCCAGAGAAAACACCAACCAATATTCAAACACTACAGGCACAGATTCAGTTCAGCGAGAAGCTTAAATTTGTCTCAAACAAAATCCATTCTGCCAACAATATCAACGAGATATTGATTCAGCTTAAGGATGCAATCCTGAGCCTCTTCGATGCCGAAAGGATTACTATCTATCTCGTTGACCCTGTAAATAAGGAGCTCGTATCGAAATACCTTGTTGGCACAGGCATAAGAGAGATAAGGGTGCCTATCTCCAATTCAAGCATTGCCGGCTACACAGCATATAGTGCAAAGGTGTTGAACATTGCCGATGTATATGACACTATGCAGTTGAAAAAAATAGACCCGAATCTGAATTTCGACAAACACTGGGACCAGAAATCGGGATTCACCTCAAAACAGATGCTTTCAGCTCCGATAATATTCGAGAATAAGATTCTTGGGGTCATTCAGCTGATAAATAAGAAACACGGACCTGCCTTTACGAGATTAGACCAGACAAGCATTCTTGAGATAGCACGAGTGCTGGGCATTGCATTCAGAAACCAGGCAAAGATGATACGCACACGATTTGACTACCTCATAAGCCTAAATGTTATTACCGAAGCCGAATTAAGAACAGCTTTGACCATTGCGAGGGAGCAGAAAAAAGATGTCGAGACGGTCATTATGGAAAATTATAAGGTGAAAAAATCTGATATAGGCGCATCCTTGAGCCAGTTCTATGGCTGTCGCTTCATCGAATACGACCCGAAAATAATCATTCAGAAAGACCTGCTGAAGGGTCTTAACATGGCATACCTGAAAAACTCATTCTGGGTTCCTGTGTCTTTGTCAAATGGAAAAGCCACTATCCTGATAGATAATCCGAGGGACCCAAAAATCATGGAAATAAAAAGCCTGATTAAGGCAAAGGAGTATGAATTTCAGGTGGCTTTAAAAGAGGATATATTAAAATTCCTCCATGTCCTCGAAACGGATACAAAGGAAGGTGGTTCCATTACCGATATACTTTCCGAGATGGATGTCAAGGATGAAAAAAGCGAGGTGGAGACAGAATCGGTAGTCGACGAAAATGCAGGCACTATAGTTCGTCTCGTCAACCAGATATTTATCGAGGGCTATGAAAAGGGTGTCTCTGACATCCATATAGAGCCGAGCAAGGCAAAAAAGACAACATATATCCGCTTCAGGGTTGACGGCATATGCCACAAACATCTCGAGGTTCCATTTAGCTATAGTAGCGCCCTTACATCGAGAGTCAAGATTATGGCTAATTTAGACATCTCCGAAAGAAGACTTCCTCAGGACGGAAAGATTAAATTCATCTATAAGGACACACCAATAGAGCTTCGTGTGGCAACACTGCCAACGGTTGGAGGCGAGGATGTCGTAATAAGAATCCTTGCCTCTTCTAAACCAATGACACTGGAGGCACTGAACCTTTCTGACAACGATTACAAGCGTTTCAAGGAGATACTCTCCTATCCATATGGAATCGTTCTTGTCGTAGGACCCACGGGCTCTGGAAAAACCACGACCCTTCATTCTGCATTGGGTTATATAAACACCCCTGAGAGAAAGATATGGACTGCTGAGGACCCTGTCGAAATAACACAGGAGGGCTTAAGACAGCTTGAGGTTAAACCCAAGATAGACCTGAATTTCGCAAGGGCAATGCGTGCATTTCTAAGGGCAGACCCGGATGTCATCATGGTTGGCGAGATGAGAGACCATGAGACAGCCTCGATAGGCGTCGAGGCATCCCTTACAGGTCATCTTGTCTTCAGCACCCTTCATACAAACAGTGCGCCCGAGACCATTGTCAGGCTCATCGATATGGGAATAGACCCTTTTAATTTTGCAGATGCCCTTCTTGGAATTCTGGCACAGCGACTGGCAAGAACATTATGCAAGAAATGTAAAGAACCCTATCATCCATCTGCCGATGAGTTTGAGACCCTCGGCAATGCCTATGGAAAAGAATTCTTTTCCGAATTGGGTATAGCATATGACAATACCCTTACTCTTTACAGAGCAAAGGGCTGTGATGAATGCAATCATACGGGCTATAAAGGCAGGATTGGGCTATTTGAGCTTCTCGTTGCAACCAAGGCAATGAAATCCCTTATGCAGAAAAAATCCACTGCAGAGGAAATCAGAGCCCTTGCTATTAAAGACGGAATGAGAACCCTATTTCATGATGGCATAGCAAAAATCTTCAAAGGATACACTGACTTCAAACAGGTAAGAAGCGTGTGCATGAGCCAGTAACCCTCTGTCTGCCTCTTATGACATCCATCATAGTAACTGTGAAGGGGATGTGGTAGTCTTTATTAAAAGGGTAAGGAGGTGTTTATGGATAGATTCGTAAAAAACTTTATAGCCATGAGCATAGTGTATTTTGTTATTGCCTCGCTCTTTGGCATATGGATGCTCTGGATGCCGTCTCTTGTCAATCTCAGGTTTGTGCACTCCCATCTTATGATGCTCGGTTGGGTCTCGATGATGATATACGGTGTTGGCTATCACATATTGCCGAGGTTTGCAGGAAAGCTCCTTAAAAGCAGGATGCTTGGCGAGGTGCATTTCTGGCTCTCGAACATCGGTCTTTCGGGAATGGTTGTATCTTATATCCTCATGCAGATGAATCCTTCTAAAACCCTCTATGGTACTCTTACAGGGACATTCGGAGTAATTCAGGGGTTTTCTATATTCATATTTTTTTATAACATAATGTTTACTGTGTTTGGAAAGGAGAAGGCTCAGGCTTAATCTTTAAATCGGCAGATATGCCTTTGGGTTTAGGTCAAGCCCTGCTATGTCGCCTGCCATGAGGCGGTGGTATCCTGCAAAGGCAATCATTACTGCATTGTCGGTGCAAAGCTGAGGGGATGGAAGGTAAAGCTTAATCCCTTTTTTAATTGCCATCTCCTTTATACTATGCCTAAGCTCGCTGTTTGCGGCAACTCCGCCTGATAGCGAAAGTCTTTGTATACTCTGTTTTTTAATAGCCCACTCGGATTTTCTTACGAGCACATCGACGATTGCGGACTGAAACGATGCGGCAATGTCAGCAGGTCTGAGTGTAGGCACGCTTCCATTCGGAGGATTTAAGACGAGCTTAACAGCAGTCTTAAGACCGCTAAAGCTGAAATCCATACTTCCTGGAAGATAAGGTCTTGGAAACCTTATTGCCTTTGGATTGCCTTCCTTTGCAATTCTATCTATCTCGGGTCCGCCGGGATAACCAAGCCCAATGAGCTTTGAGACCTTGTCAAATGCCTCTCCTACTGCATCGTCCCTTGTCCTGCCTAATTCTTTGTATCTACAAAACCCATCGACCTTGTAAAGACATGTATGGCCTCCTGATACTATGAGGCTGATGAATGGGAATGCTGGTTTTTCTTCCTCGAGGAATACTGAAAGTATATGTCCCTCTAAGTGGTTGACCGAGATTAAAGGTATGCCCTTTGAATAGCATATTGCCTTTGCAAAGGAACAGCCAACCAGCAAAGAGCCAATAAGCCCCGGTCCTCCGCATACAGCTATGGCTTTAAGCTCATCGAGTGGGTTACCCTTCATTGCCTCATCTACGACAAGCCATATAAACTCCATGTGCCTTCTTCCTGCAAGCTCAGGAACGATACCACCGTATTTTTTATGAATCTCTGTCTGGCTCGACACGATGTTTGAGATTATCTGGACATTGTCTTCATCTATATCGAGCAAAGAGCCTGAGGTGTCATCGCAGGATGTGTCTATGCCTAAAATCAGCATCCGCTTATCTCAGTTTTCTCTGGACAAGCCTTTTCAGTTCTTCGTCTTTTGACAGGACAAGAAAGCTCTGGTAGTGTGCCTTTGCCTCATCGAGCCTACCTCTAACCTCAAGAAGAAGTCCGTAGTTCAGATGAGCCTCTGCATACGAGGGGTTAATGGAAAGTGCCTTTTTATAAAGCTCCTCTGCCTTTTTCCTTTGACCCACTGCCTCTAATGCTACTGCCATGTTGTTCATTGCCTCGAAGTAATCGGGCTTTAGCTTCATTGCTTTTTCATATGCCGAAATGGCGTCTCTTAGTTTTCCCTGTCTTCTGAGAGCAAGGCCTAAGTGGTTGTGAAGGGAAGGGTTGTCAGGCTCTATGAGAAGGGCTTCCTTAAGGAGCTTTTCCGAAACTACATACTTTGATTCCCGAAAATTCTTTATTGCCTCCTCTAAAAGTTGTGAGGTATCTCTTTTTGGAGGCTGTGACTGGATAATGGCAGGCTCTGTTTTTACATCTGGCAAAGCGACTGGGGTCTGATGTTTTGGCTGTTCGGTGCTTTTAATAAAATAGAGTATGAAGAAAAATACGAGTGCCGATGTTGCTAAGACAACAAGCAATGTGCCCCAAAGCCTTTTTCTTCCCTTTACATCTAAGAAAACCCTCATGCGGACTTTTTTTTCTTTTGCCTTTGATTCCTCTGACCGCTTGAGAGCCTTATGGATTATACTCATATATGCTTATCCCTTCAGGAATCCGTGGCTCGAATATAGAGTCTTTAAGCCCTGTGTTTAGCCTGACATCACTAAGGATTATCTCTATTGTGTTTGAGTATGAGTCAGTGACCTTAAATGACATTATAGGAAACCCTGTCTCAGATGGCTCAAGTTCTATACTGTTTATGCCTCCCATTGGAGACTTTGGCTTTAGATATAGGAGCGTTCCCTTTTTGGTTATCTCAAACTCGCTTTGTATGTCCGCAAAACCATTCAGAAGCGCAACAGGCGTCTGTCCATAGCTCTGTCTGTCAAATGCGCCCTTGAATGCCTGACTCTTCTCCTTCTGATAGATAAGCATCTCTTTTCCTTTTATAATAATCTCCTCTGTAACCTTGCCCTGCTTTTGATATGTCCATCTCATCTTTGAGGGTCGTTTTATAAAAAACTCGCCTTTGTATGTTTTAGTTTTCTCAAGGTCTTTTATATAGGTTTTCTGAATGAATGTGCCTTTAATATCCGAAATCCCCTCGTATGCCTTCTGAATCCTTAAGACCTCCGAAGGAATGTCGGTTGCTATGACAGGGGTTACCGTGAGTATGACTATGGGTAGCAAAAAAAATATTTTCCTCATTTTATAAATTAAGAATACCACAAATTTCCTGCCTTTATCAAACATTCCTCTTTATCCCATTTTCCCCACCAAACTCAAGATATGTCCTCTGAGCTATTCTCTTTGTCTCAGGTGTGATGTCTACTCTTCTCATTTTGCCTCATTGGCTTGTCACCCTGAACTTGATTCAGGGTCTAATGTTTTTGCTTTAATTTAATAGGGGTCCCATTTGTCAAGTAAAAAATGAACTATGGTTTTTGTTGGTCATTCCCTGACTCCCTCCCGTCATGCTGAATTCATTTCAGCATCTCATGGGATTCCGAAACAAGTTCGGAATGACAGGAAAGCTTTACTACTCTACCTTGCCAGCATTCTTTCAGCCATTTTTGCCATGAAGACAAAGGAAAATGCATTTACACTTCCTCTTGTCATTGCCCTTTATGAATTCTTGTTTTTTAAAGGCTCTTTAGGCAAGAGAATACTTTATCTTATTCCCTTACTTCTGACCATGCTTATAATTCCCCTTACTCTCATAGGCATTGACAAGCCTGTTGGAGAAATCATCTCAGGAGTAGAGCCTGCAACACGAGGCTATGGGGAAATATCGAGAGGGGACTATCTTTTAACCCAGTTTAGGGTAATTGTTACATATATAAGGCTCTTATTTTTACCTATAAATCAGAATATTGGTTCCTACATTCAATCTCGAAGTGCAACAGATGCGACTTCAAGGGGCGTCTTGTAGCCCAGACATTTTCTGGGCCTTGTGTTAATTAATGATGCTACCATTGCCACCTGCTCATTGGTTATTTTACCGAAGTCCGTGCCTT
>JACQZC010000076.1 GCA_016207905.1 Nitrospirota bacterium
ATGTAAGCAAGACAAGAAAATACACAAGCAAGGCATTAAGGATATGAATTGTCAGATTAAAGACATGATAGCCCCTCACATCGAGTCCATGAATTTTATAGTTTAGTGCGAATGTGAGATAACCAATGTATCTGCCTTTAAGAGGAGTGATAAGTGCTTTTATCTTTGAGAGGCTTATAAAATTTCCGAGGTCTTTAATGGTAGAGTTCTTTACTATAAAGTCAGGCTCATCCCACTGAAACGGCACATTGAAGGTGTTTGAGTAGGCAAGAAGGCCAATGAGTGCTATAAGGCACAGGTGAATGATAGGCTTGCTAACTAAAACAGAAATCCTGCTCATAGATTAATTTAACATTTTTATATCACGGCTGAAAAGATTTCTATCGGCAATTTTTGCATAAAGCCTATAATATCACAGATTTATGTATAATAATAAAATGGGTTTTTTCTCTGACATCAGGCAGGACTTCAGGGCAGTATTCGAAAAAGACCCTGCGGCAAAAAGTTCCCTCGAGGTAATACTTACCTATCCGGGTTTTCATGCCATATTCATGCACAGAATCAATCATATCCTCTATAGGCTTCGTATCCCTATACTTCCGAGGCTTCTCTCTCACATTGTAAGGTGGCTTACAGGCATCGAGATTCACCCTGCGGCAAGGATTGGAGCAGGGTTTTTTATAGACCACGGAATGGGCGTTGTCATAGGCGAGACTGCTGAGATAGGCACTGAGTGCCTTCTTTATCAGGGCGTGACATTGGGAGGCACAGGAAAGGAAAAAGGCAAAAGGCATCCTACCTTAGGAAAAGGTGTTGTGGTTGGCGCAGGAGCAAAGATATTAGGCGCAATAAGGATAGGGGATTATGCTAAGATAGGGGCTAACTCTGTTTTACTTCATTCCGTGCCTGATTATTCGATAGTAGTGGGTGTGCCTGGCAGGGTGATAAAAAAGAAGATATTACGGGTCGAGGAGGCAGGACCAGTTGAGGTTCTTGACCATGTCCATCTTCCAGACCCGGTTGAAGATAAATTTAAGGCAATCGAGACCCATATCTCGGAGCTCACAAAAAGGCTCGAAAGACTTGAGGGAAAAGGCAGTAAGATGAAAATCCATAACACACTTACAGGTAAAAAAGAGGATTTCGTGCCTCTTTCAGCCGAGGCAGTTGGGATGTATGCATGTGGTGTTACTGTTTATGACAGATGTCACATAGGACATGCAAGAAGTGCAATAGTGTTCGATGTAATCAGGCGATACCTTACATATAAAGGGCTAAAGGTAACCTTTATAAAGAACTTCACTGACATAGACGATAAGATTATAAACAGGGCAAAGGAGGAAGGCATAAGCTCAGATGAGATTGCTCGGAAATACACTCAGAAATATTATGAGGATATGGAAAGGCTCGGAGTGAAGCCTGCTACAGTGGAGCCAAAGGCAACCGAATACATAGCGGAGATGATTGACATAATAAAGAGCCTCATAGAGAAAGGCTATGCCTATGAGCTAAACGGAAGCGTTTATTTCGAGGTGGGCAAATTCCCCGAATATGGAAAGCTCTCTAAGAGACAGCTCTCTGAGATGCTTGCAGGCGCAAGGGTTGAGATTGACGAGAAAAAGAAAGACCCAATGGACTTTGCTCTCTGGAAGGCATCAAAGGAAGGCGAGCCATCGTGGGAAAGCCCATGGGGTAAGGGCAGACCAGGCTGGCACATAGAGTGCACTGCCATGTCAATCAAGCTTCTCGGAGAGACATTCGATATTCATGGAGGAGGCGCTGACCTTATATTCCCGCATCATGAAAACGAGATTGCACAGTCAGAGGCATTCACAGGCAAACCATTTGCAAAATACTGGGTTCATAATGGCTTTATCACAGTTGACAGGGAGAAGATGTCTAAATCCCTCGGAAACTTTTTTACCATCGAGGAGATTCTCGATAAGTTCGATGCAGAGGTCGTAAGGCTCTTTCTCTTAGGGACACACTACAGAAGCCCAATAGAGTTCTCGGACGAACAGCTTAAAGAGACAGAGGCATCCCTCAACAGATATTATAGCACTGTCTTGAGGATAGAGGATTTTCTGTCCGCCTCGGCTGGTCTCCAACCTACCCTTCATTTAAACCCCGAAGAAAAGGCATTGTCCGAAATGCTTTCCTCTTTCAAGATGCGGTTTGAGGAGGCAATGGACGATGATTTTAACACAGCCCTTGCCATAGGTCATATGTTTGAGCTTGTCAGAGAGACCAATAGATACTTAGACACAATGCCCAAAAGACAGGATGCCCAACAACAGATTTTGCATATAAAAGAGCAGTTGAGGGAGACAGGCAATGTGCTCAATATTTTTATGAGGACCCCTACGGAGTGGTTCTCATCGATGAAAGCCAAAAGGGTTGAATTGTCAGAAGAGGAAATACAAAGACTTATAGACGAAAGGCAGAAGGCAAGGGAAACAATGGATTGGGCAAGGGCAGATGCCATAAGAGAGGAGCTTGAAGCAAAAGGCATAATACTTGAGGATAAAAAACAAGGCACAACATGGAAGGTCAAGGTCGGCCACGAATGAAACCAGGTAGTTCATTTTTCCCTTGACAATGGGAGGGGGTTATGATACAGGGTTTTAGAGGCCTCCTGAGGAGGTATTGGTGGGAGTAGCAAAACAGATTTTATTAATATTAAGCATACTCATTATTTCTTTAGTAGATGCTGGTTCTTCTTTAGCTCAATCAGAATTTATAGTATTCAGCAAGCAATACGATAAGCCTAAAGGCAAGCCTGTTACCTACACAGATACCTTTAAGGCATATCCTCACACTTATCAACTCTGGGTTCAAAGCGGGCAGGATGGTCTTAACGAGGTAAAGAATGTCTCTGTTAGCATTAATGGTGTAGAGGTATTAGACTCCAGAGACCTGAGAAAGAGCAATCCATCTATAAAGACAATAAACCTTCAATCAACCAACACTATTAAAGTTGTCTTAAAAGGACAGGGTGGAAATTTCATTAAAGTAAAGGTGGTAGCACAACCGCTAAATATCACTATCCTTTCACCATCTGCTGGAGAGACAATATCAAGCCCAAAGGTGATAGTAACTGGAACAGTGGAAAATTTCATAGGTGAGTTAGGGGTAACAGTAAATGGAATAGTAGCAGATGTTTATGGCAATCAGTTTGTTGTTAGCAATGTGCCATTAGTTGAAGGAGCAAATACAATCACTGTCACGGCAAAGGATGCACTAAGAACCACTACAAGCTCTATAACAGTTAA
>JACQZC010000077.1 GCA_016207905.1 Nitrospirota bacterium
GGCACGGACTTCGGTAAAATAACCAATGAGCAGGTGGCAATGGTAGCATCATTAATTAACACAAGGCCCAGAAAATGTCTGGGCTACAAGACGCCCCTTGAAGTCGCATCTGTTGCACTTCGAGATTGAATGTAGGAAATAAAAAAATCAGCAACCAAAATTTTTCTTTCAAAATTTCTTGACAAAACCATCCGCTTTATAGTATTTTCTTAGTTCAAAAGCAGGCTGTATGCCTGCTTAGCTTAAATTGAAGGGGGGTAGAGAATTGTATGCTTTAGGAACCCATCTTTTAATTGAGTTGAAAGAGTGTAATGCCGAGATCTTAAAAAATTTAGACGAAGTAAGAGACGCATTAGTCTCAGCCGCAAAAGAAGCCACTGCAACAATCATAGATGTATCCTTCCACGAATTCAGCCCATTTGGGGTCAGCGGCATGGTCGTCATCGCAGAATCGCATATCAGCATCCACACATGGCCCGAGTATTCATATGCAGCAGCAGACATATTCACATGCGGCGATACGATAAAACCCGAGATAGCAGCTGATTACCTTATCAAAAGATTTCAGTGCAAAAGCCCATCAGTGGTAGAGATGAAAAGAGGGCTACTCAGCATGGAGAACCGTAAACTACCGCATAAGTTTACCGATGAGGAACCCCAGATGGTCACTTGAGCGGTTCTTTGCCTTTTTCTGCTCTATCGGTAAGTGCGGCAATGCCGGGAAGTTCCTTTCCTTCAAGAAGCTGAAGGGATGCTCCACCTCCTGTCGATATAAAGGATATGGCATCTGAAACACCTGCCTTTGTTACAGCAAGGTCTGTGTCACCTCCTCCAACGATTGTCATAGCATATGCATCTGCCACCGAACGGGCTATGGCAAATGTGCCCCTCGAAAAGGCATCTATCTCAAAGACACCCATGGGTCCATTCCATATGATTGTTTTTGCATCCTGAATAGCCTCTGTGAACAACTTTGCCGAGGCAGGCCCTATATCCAGTGCTCGCCAGCCACGGGGTATCTCTTGAGTTGTAACTATCTTTGTCTCTGCCCCAGGCTCGATGCTCTGGGATATAACGCAGTCCACAGGCAGGTAGAATTTCACCCTGTTTTTTATAAGTGTTACCCTTATCTTTTCTGCAAGCTCAAGCATCTCGGGCTCAACCAGAGAATCGCCCACCTCGTAGCCCATAGCCTTGATAAAGGTAAATGCCATTCCTCCACCAATAATTACCTTATCCACTTTATTTAAAAGGTTCTCGAGCACACCTATCTTGCCTGAGACCTTTGCGCCTCCAAGCAGTGCCACAAATGGCTTCACAGGACTGCTTACTACTCCCTGAAGGTATTCCACTTCCTTTTTAAGGAGAAACCCCGCAACTGCCGGAATAAACTTAGGTATTCCCACTGTAGAGGCATGTTTTCTGTGGGCTGTGCCAAATGCATCGTTAACATAGTAATCTGCAAATACCGAAAGTGCTTTTGCAAAGTTCTCGTCGTTTTTCTCCTCCTCTTCGTGAAACCTTAGGTTCTCGAGCAAAACGACATCTCCAGCCCGCATCTTCTGTATAATTGCCTCTGCCTGAGGCCCTATGCAATCCGGGGCGAACATGACCTCCTTATTAAGCAGTCTCTGAAGCCTTTTGGCAACCGGGGCAAGGCTGAATCTTGGCTCCGGTTTACCTTTGGGTCTTCCAAGATGCGAGGCAAGGATTATCTTTGCACCTTCGTCAATGGCATAGTTTATCGTAGGCAAAGAAGACCTTACTCTCCTGTCATCGGTAATCATCAGCTTGTCATCCAGAGGGACATTGAAGTCAACCCTTATGAAGACCCTCTTGCCCTTTATCTCGATATCCTCTATCGTGAGTTTATTAAGAGTCTCCTTTGCCTGATAAAACTCTCTGTTTTTTATAGCCATGGCTTACCCTTTCTTTGTAAGATATACTATAAGGTCCCTGACCCTCGAACTATAGCCCCACTCATTGTCATACCAGGCAATAACCTTTGCCATCCTGCCACCGATAACCTTTGTAACAGTGCCATCCACTATTGCCGAGTGGGGGTCTCCGTTAAAGTCCGTTGAGACAACAGGGTCTTCTGTATACTTGAGTATTCCATTTAGCCTGCCCTCTCCTTCTTCCTTAAATGCCTTGTTAATCTCCTCTGAAGTGACATCCCTCATAAGCTCTGCCACGAGGTCAACGACAGAGACATTTGGGGTTGGCACCCTGATTGCCATTCCATCGAGCTTGCCCTTAAGCTCTGGCAGTACTAATCCAACTGCCTTTGCCGCACCTGTTGTGGTTGGAATCATATTCATTGCGGCTGCCCTTGCCCTTCTCAGGTCCTTATGCGGAAGGTCAAGAATTTTTTGGTCATTGGTATATGAGTGTATTGTAGTCATCAGTCCTCTCAGGATACCGAATTTACTGTGAAGCACCTTTGCAACAGGCGCAAGACAATTCGTTGTGCACGATGCATTGGAGATAATCCTGTGCCTTTCTGGCTCAAGTATATCCTCGTTAACTCCCATACAAACAGTAATATCCGGGTCTTTTGCAGGAGCAGATATTATGACCCATTTAGCACCTGCCTTCAGGTGTTTTTCAGCGCCCTGCCTGTCAGTGAACCTTCCTGTGGATTCAAGCACAATGTCCACCTGAAGGTCCTTCCATGGAAGTTTCTCAGGCTCTGTGACTGCCAGCACCTTAATCTCCTTCCCGTCAACCGAGATTCCGCTATCTACTGCCCTAACATCTGCGACAAAGATGCCATGCACAGAATCGTATTTTAGAAGATGGGCAAGGGTCTTTGAATCTGTAAGGTCATTCAAGGCAACTATCTCAAGCTCCTTATAACCCCTCGATGCCCTTAGAAAGTTTCTGCCTATTCTGCCAAAACCATTAATTGCAACCCTTATTGCCATATTAAGACCTCCTATAAAGAATTTTTCAGACTGTTTATGACAAACCCTGTAAGAAGCTTTGGGTAGAAATAAGTTGACTTTGGAGGCATACGAAGGAAAGAGACCGCAACCTCCTCAACCTCCATAACAGTTGTCGAATTAAGAAAAAAGGCAGCCGCATATCCTCCGCCTTCAACCTCAGCCTGAGCCCTTCCTGCATCCATCTCGTATGAGATGCTGGGGACATTAAGAAGTCTTTTCAGTATCATCTCATCCAATATTACAACATCCAGCTTTCTTAAAACAGGCTGGATGTCCTTGAGGTCATTACCTCTGTATCTCAGGATATACCTATTTCCCTTAATGGAAAGCCCAAATGTATGTTTCTGTCCGCTTATGGTATTGGATATATCGGCATCAGAAGGCAGTTCCTCTATGGAAAAATAACCCGAAAGTTTTTTTATTATATCCCCGCTTACATTTATCAGTCTGTGTGCAGGCAGGATGGTTAAGCCATCCTCTGCGATGTTTGCAAGGAACATGAGGACATAGTTGAATGGCTCATCCCCTTTTGCTCCATGCATGGACTTTTGATACTCAAGTGCAGTCTCATATCTGTGGTGTCCATCTGCTATAAAAACCGCCTTATCCTCGAGGTCAGCCTTTATGGCATTAATCGAGGAGGTATCCGAGATAAACCAGAGCCTGTGAACTGCACCATCCATATCCTTTGCCTCCATATAAGGCTTTTGTTCCTTTATTGCCCTGTCTAAAACAGAAGATGCCTTTTTTTCAGGGCTTCTGTAAAGTGCAAATATCGGGCTTGTGTTGGCAGAACTTTCTTTAAGCAGAGCCAATCTGTCATGTTTTGGCTTTGAGTGCGTGCATTCATGAGGATATATGCCTTTACCTAATTCCTCAAGCCTTACAAGACCATAAAAACCCGTAAGTCTCTTTTGCACAGACCTCACCGTATAAAGCATCTCATAGGCATAAAAGCATGGAGTTTCGCTCCTTTTCAATATCCCCTCCTCGAGCCATTGCCTGAGATATGTCTTTGCCCTTGTATATTTGTTATCCGTCTCAGTGTCTTTCTCGAGGTCTTTTCCTGAATCTACCCTTACGATATTATATGGACTTTTTTTATAAAGCTCTTCCCGCAAGACAGACGTAATAATATCATACGGCGGAGCAGTAACATCATCTGCCGAAACTGTCTCAGTGTTATAAAAAATCCCTTTAAATGGAATGACTTCTGCCATCTCTAAACCTTCTTGCTGGTTTTATAACCCATATCTTAGCATGGTTTAAAGAAAGGGTCAACGACTACAGAGACTTGAAATTATCGCATCTCTCAGGTATTTTTAATAGGGGGTGTAAGGCTTAAACCTAAAGGAATGCTAAAAGCCAAACTATTAATACTTTTTATATCTATTGGTATTGTTGGACCGTTTAGGATTCAGGCTTATTCCGCACAAAATGAGGAGAACTGGGAATTAATAGATGAGACCAATACAGAGTCTTACTACTACGATACAAAAAGCGTAGTCCGTCCCTCCAAAGATATTGTTCAGGCGATGGGGAAAATAATTACAGAAAGCCAAGAGAAGACAGATTTAATAGAAATCAACTGTGAATTTAAGGAATTCCGCATACTATATTCCATAACACATACTGCGGATGGAAAAACAATAGAGCAAGAGTCGCCTCTCGAATGGGAACTCATTGACGAAGAATCAGCCTCAGCGATATTGTTCGAACTTTTATGCAGATAGTGGACGGTAGGGGATTTGAACCCCTGACCTCCAGAGTGCGATTCTGGCGCTCTCCCAACTGAGCTAACCGCCCTTTACATCTTATGACAGTAAGAGCATATACGGCTGGGTTTTGCCCTGAGCATAGCAGGAAAGCCTGTTTTTCCGTGAGGGTCATGGCATGTAATGCATGTCATCTTGCCATCCTGAAGAGGCAGATTGCTTACCGGCATTGTTGGCAGTACATCCACCTCATGCTCATTGGGAGCTAATCTATCTGGATGACAACCTAAACAGAGCTCAGAAAGAGGTGCATTAAGAAGTATCTTGTCACCCATTTTATGGGATACATGACATATTGCACAGTCTTTCTTTATTTCAGGGATGTCCTGCCCCTCTGAAAAGACAAACCATCCACAAAGAAAAATCATAATCAGACCTGCTTTAAGAACCTTCATACGAGCACCCTTAAATATTTTGACATCTTGACTTAAGTATAACACTTTTTAAAGTCAATAACTATGTAAGTTCACACAGCCATGCTTGTTCTGGTATAATTTCAACATGAACTTGACTGAAAACGCATTAAAAGTCCTTAATGCAAGGTATCTTCTTAAGGACGAAAAAGGACATGTCATCGAGACCCCTGAGGAGATGTTTCAGAGGGTAGCAGGCACAATAGCAAGTGCCGAAAGGCTTTACGATGGCGAGGAGCCATCATACTGGCAAGGTAGATTCTATGAGATAATGTCAGACCTGAGGTTTCTTCCCAACTCCCCTACCCTCATGAATGCAGGAAAAGACATTGGACAGCTTGCCGCATGTTTTGTGCTTCCAGTGGAAGACTCGATGCAGAGCATCTTTGACACGCTTAAAAATGCCGCATTGATACTTCAAAGCGGAGGCGGAACAGGGTTTTCGTTTTCGAGGCTCAGGCCTCGTGCCGATATTGTCCGCTCAACAGGAGGCATTGCGAGTGGCCCTGTTTCTTTCATGAAGATTTATAACACTGCAACCGAGGTCATAAAGCAAGGTGGTGCAAGAAGAGGCGCTAATATGGGAATACTCAGGGTTGACCACCCCGACATAATAGACTTTATAAAGGTAAAAAGGGCAGGCGCAGAACTGACGAACTTCAATATATCCGTTGCAGTAACAGATGCATTCATAGAGGCAGTCAAACAGGATAAAGAATACGAGATTATAAACCCCAGAGGTAAAACAACCATAGGAAAACTAAATGCAAAAGAGGTATTCGGTGAGATAGTGAAAAGCGCATGGGAAACAGGAGACCCGGGGATCGTCTTCATAGACAGGGTCAACAGGACAAACCCAACCCCGCATATCGGACAGATAGAAAGCACAAACCCCTGCGGAGAACAGCCACTTCTTCCATATGAGGCATGTATCTTGGGCTCCCTGAATGTCTCAAGATATGTAACTACCGATAAAAAGATTAATTATGATTCCCTTAGATATGACATTGTGACCTCGGTAAGGTTCCTCGATGACTCCATAGATGTCAATAAATATCCAATTGCCTCTATAGAGGCAATGCACAAAGGCAATAGAAAAATAGGGCTTGGCCTTATGGGCTGGGCTGATATGCTCATACTCATGGGCATCCAGTATAACGGCAAAAAGGCATTCCGTATTGCAGGGGAGCTTATGAGATTCATCAGGGATGCTGCATGGACATCATCGTCCCAACTTGCTCAGAAAAGAGGTGTATTTCCTAACTTTAAAGGCTCTATTTATGATAAGGAGGGAATGCCAAGACTAAGAAATGCCACACTTACGACCATTGCACCAACAGGCACGCTGTCTTTAATAGCAGATTGCTCATCAGGCATAGAGCCCCTGTTTGCACTGTCCTTCAAAAGACTGATATTAGACACAGAGCTTTACGAGGTTAATAAATATTTCTTTGAAATGGCAAAAGAAAAGGGGTTTTATTCGGATGACCTAAGGCAGAAGGTCATAAAAAGCGGACACCTAAGGGGTATAAAGGATGTTCCTTTGGATGTAAAAAGGCTTTTTAAGACAGCCCATGAGATTCCTCCTGAAGACCATATAGAGATGCAGGCAGTCTTTCAGCAATACACTGACAATGCAGTTTCAAAAACCATCAATATGCCTCACAAGGCAAAAAAAGAGGATGTGGCAAAGGCATATCTCTTAGCATATGACAAGGGCTGTAAAGGCATCACTATATTCAGATATGGCACTGAAAAAAAAGGCACACTCATTAAATACTCGGAAGTGGATTAAATATAACGGAGGGAATAATGATTCTTGGAGTCAATATCGACCATGTAGCAACATTAAGGCAGGCAAGAGGAGGCATAGAGCCAGAGCCTTTAATGGCAGTAACGCTGGCAATCTTAGGCGGTGCAGACGGAATCACAGTTCATCTAAGAGAAGACAGAAGACATATAAATGACAGGGACCTCAGACTCCTAATGGAGTTTGTGCCAAATGAGCTTAACTTAGAGATGGCAGGCACAAAGGAGATGATTGATATAGCCCTGAAGAGTAAGCCTGATATGGTTACATTAGTCCCAGAGAAAAGACAGGAGCTTACAACAGAGGGCGGGCTTGACCTTAAAAGACAAATCGCTTCAACGACAAGGGCAGTAAAAACCCTTCAGGGTGAAGATATACCTGTAAGCCTTTTCATAAACCCCGATAAAAAGGATGTGGAGCTTGCAAAGGCAACTGGTGCAGAGATGATTGAAATACACACGGGTATGTATGCGAATGCAAAGGGCAGGCAGAAAGAAAAAGAGCTAAAAAGGCTCTATGTAGCAGTGAGCTTTGCAAAGGACATAGGGCTCACTGTAAATGCAGGACATGGACTGAATTATTTTAATGTCGGAAAGGTGGCTGAGATAGAAGGACTAAGAGGACTATATATAGGACATAGCATCGTTTCGAGGGCTGTTTTAGTTGGAATAGAAAGGGCTGTAAGAGAGATGAAGGCTCTGATAGAAAGCACTGTAAGATGATATACGGCATTGGCATAGACCTCGTAAAGATTCAGAGACTAAAAGAGGTTGTCGAAAAATGGGACAGGAGGTTTCTGGAGAAGGTCTATACAGACTCTGAGATAGCCTACTCATATGAAAAGAAAGACCCATATCTTTCGCTTGCAGTAAGGTTTGCCGCTAAAGAAGCCCTTATAAAGGCAATAGGCTTTGAGATGCCTGTTTCGCCAAAGGATATAGAGGTAGTGAATCTAACGGGTGGAAAGCCTTCTTTGAAGATAAGCGGAAAACTAAAGAGATTCTTCGATGAAAAAGGCATTCGGAATGCCCATCTCAGTTTAAGCCACGAGAAGGAATATGGCGTTGCATGTGTTATAGTAGAGGGATAATGGAAAAAATCGTTAAGATAGCGTTTGTGCTTATTGCTGTTTTTTTATCCACAGATAGTTTTGGGGAGCAGACGATAGTCATTGGTTTCGATGGTAATCCTGACCCTAAAGGCGTGCCTTCTGGCTGGGAGCTTAAGGAGAAAAAAGGCAAGGCAGACTTTAAAGTCCTTACAGAGGGTGAAGAAAAGGTCATTTTCATGAAAAGCGTCGTTTCCTCTTTCTCTCTTCAAAAAGACATAAAAATAAACCTGAAGGAGTATCCGTATCTCACATTCAGGTGGAAGGTAGTCAAGCTTCCCGATGGAGGAGATGTGAGAAAGGGCAAGACAAATGACCAGGCACTTCAGACCATGATTG
This sequence comes from Nitrospirota bacterium, assembly GCA_016207905.1. NCBI lineage: Bacteria > Pseudomonadati > Nitrospirota > Nitrospirota bacterium. The sequence goes on from JACQZC010000077.1 coordinate 8,394, forward strand.
CATTTGAGGAAGGAAAGATATTGAGTTATATATGGGATACAACTGCGCCTCAAGGCACAGTGTCAGAGGAGTCTGTCCCATGGCCTATAAGTCTTCAAATCAAAGTCCTTACGCTAAAGTCAGGCACTCAGGAGCTTGGACAATGGGTTACCATCACAAGAAATGTGTATGAGGACTTCAACAGACTCTTTGGGGAAGAACCGCCTCCTATCGAAGGCATAAGGGTGCAGATTAATTCACAGCACACAAGAAGCACTGCTGAGAGCTATTTCGGAAAAATGCTATTTAGGAAAACAAAGGACTAAAAACATGAGACAGTCAAAGGGTATAATCCTTGCAGTAGCTTTCCTTGCCTTATTCATGGTAACTGCATTGGCTATTGGACAGGAAAAGACATTCTCGATTAAAGGAAAAGTAAAAGACAAAAGAGGCTATCCTATCTCAGGTATAAATGTAGTTATCTCAGGTGCAGAGATTAAAAAATCAGCTGTAACAGACTCTAAAGGGGAATTCGTTTTTAAGGGTCTTGTCTCAGGAAGGTATATAGTGCAGGCATCCAAGAGAGGTTATACCTTTGACCAGATAATGCTAAATCTTAAAGAGGATGTAACGATGGATATAAAGGCTGTAACTTCGCCAAAGGAAAAATAAGCGCCCCCTGGGTGGCTCGAACACCCGACACCAGGTTTAGGAAACCTGTGCTCTATCCTGCTGAGCTAAGGGGGCTAAATGATATTATACAACAAATCGGAAACTGCCTTATATGATAATCCCTGTCCGTAATCCGTAGCCAAATGCCCATAGAGATTCTTTATGTGTCATTCTGGCTTGTCCAGAATCTTTCTTTCGATTCCGAACAAGTCGGAACGATTCCCGACGAGCGGGAATGACAAAACTGTGGGTCATTGCGAGCACCCTGAGCTTGTCGAAGGGTCGAAAGGTCGAAGGGTCGAAGGGTGCCCTCAATGACATTTTCTATCGGCAACCTATGGGATTGCTCCGACAGTTTTTATGGACAAGTAAGTGTGTGGCAAGCATTGCAGATCTTATCCGGAGCGCTATTGCAGCCACTACTAACGAGGAATTTACAGGAAACACCCCCGTTTTCAAAGTAAAGGTGTGGGTCATGGCATGAAGAGCACTGAACCCCATAGTTATATCCTGTCTTATACCTGCCTACAGGGGATTCGTCTTTACCTCTGGCTATACCCGGAAGGTCTCTAAATTTTTGTTTAGTAGGTCTTAAAAGCACATCCGGATTTGCAAGGGCATCACCCACGGTCTGCCACGGGTATTTAATCCTAAACTTTTCCGTTAACGTGCAGTTGGCTATTGACTCAGCTATAAGCTGGTCATTCATTGGAACAGAATATATATGGTGGCTTGGGTTTGTTCCTAAAAAACCCGAACATGCATTTGTCATGCTCTGCTCGTTTGTGTCAAGACATGTGCCTGTCGTTTTCATCTCAATCCGTGTGGTTCTGCTATAAACCCTTCCTATCCCTACTGTTCCGTCATGACAGCTCATACACATCTTTGAGGCTCCATCAACTGCCCTGCTTGGCATTGTAGTAGCATTTATGACAAAAGACTTCTGATTGGTAAACCCATATGTGGCGCTTGAAAGCCTGTGGTTCCAGAGAGGGCCGTTTATAAGTGTTGCGTCAGTAGTTGCAGAGTGTGGGGTGTGGCAGAATATGCAGATTTGAGTCTCTGAAACTGCCACTATATTGCCAAGGCCTGTATTTGAAAGATTATGCTTGTTATTAGGGTCTGTGCCAAGATTTCCAATGCCTCCTATGACTGCCTCTGCATCAAACCTTGAGCTATGTATTATAAGTCCGATAAAAATACCTGCTATGATAGCCACAACGGTTATAATTACATTTCCTCTGTTTCTCATAATACCAATCATCATATCCTTCATAGCCACCCCCTGATGTCCATACTAAATCATTATAGCAAAAAATATGCTAAGTCAACAACTCATCTGCATCATTTTGTCATTGCCACATAGACACCATCCCAATCAGATGAAGGTGGGGTTTTAATAAACTCAACACACCTCGCTGAGAAAACAGAAGATGGCTTATCGCCATATTTACTATAGAGGGAATCGAATAAAGACTTTGCCTTTTCAAAATCCTGATGCCTGTAAAGCCCTAATGCCTCACCAAACCTTTCTATTAATGCCTTATCCGGATTCCTTAAAAGCTCGTATATAGTAACAGGCTTATCCTTCCCTTTTACCTTTATAAGGTCAAGCTCCCTGAGACCTGCCTTTAGCTCGGAGAGTCCTGTTATCTTACTTTCATCTAATGTATTCATATGTTCAACCGTAAATTCGGTTACCAGTATGTGTGTCCCATACATCTTGTTTAAGCCTTCGAGCCTCGATGAAAGGTTAACCGTATCGCCTATCGCAGTGTAGTCGAATCTTACATCAGTGCCCATGTTTCCAACGATTGCATCTCCTGTGTTTATGCCAATGCCTATGTCTATTTCCATAAAACCTTTCTGCCTGAATTCATCGTTGACTTCCTTAAGTTTCTCTATCATCTCTATACCTGTTTTACATGCCACGACAGAGTGCTCGGCAATGTCAAGCGGCGCATTATACACTGCCATTATGGCATCTCCTATGTATTTATCCAGCATCCCTTTATGCTTAAGCACAAGCTGGGTCATTGGCCCAAGATAGTGGTTAAGCAAAAGGACAAGGTTTTCTGGAGAGAGCTTCTCTGAGATGGTTGTAAAGCCCCTTATATCAGAGAAAAGAACAGTTATCTTTCTTTTTTCACCTCCGAGCTTAAGAATATCGGGGTTTTTCATTATCTGGCTTACTAATTCAGGAGAGACATAGTTTGTAAATGCCTTTTTAAGGAATCGGGTTTTCTGCTCCTCTACGAGGTTTCTATAAGCCTCTGAGCCTAAATACGACAATGTTATCGAAAGTATTGGGAAAATCACGGATGTATTTAAAAGATATTCTTTGAATAGCACAAAGTTTAATGCCGAATAAAGCCCTATTGCTCCAAGAAAAATAAGGAGTGCAGTTATAGTCCTTCTAAAAAGACTTAAAAGGACGGTAAGCATTATAGGTGAGAATATGATAAAAAACATCTCCAGCCCTATAACCCTACCGTCCCTTATAAGGAATTCCCTTTGTAGCACAGACGATGCCACTGTGGCATGAATCTCCACGCCTGGAAGGGTTGCATCAACAGGGGTTACCCTCAGGTCAGCAATCCCTATCTCCGTAGTCCCTACAAAGACCAATGCATCCTTTAGGGCATTCGGCATCAGCCTTCCCTCGATTATATCTACCGAAGAGACCGTATTAAAGATACCCTGCCTGCCGTAATAATTCAGAGCGAGCCTTCCTGATTCATCGGTAGGAATCAGCCTGTTACCTACTAAAAGCCTGTCTAAGCCATATGAAGCAATGTCTAAGATAATCTCTCCTCCCAGATAGTGTTTGAGAGAAGCCAATGCCAAAGAGGGATATATCTCACCCTCATAAAGCATTAATAGCTCCGAAAGCCTGATTACTCCGTCGCTATCAGGAATCACATTAAAGAACCCTGAGCTGAAGACACTTTCCGATATAAGAGGTATATTGGTTTCTGCATAAGGGTAAGAGGCAAAAGGCACCTCCTCTACACCTTCGGCTATCTTAATGACCTTTACCCTCGATGGCAGAAGGACATCGGATGCTTTAGTCTCCTCGTGCCTGAAAAAATACCCTGCAATTACATTTCCTGCCTTCATCATGGAATCTGAAAGCACCCTGTCAGAGGCTAAATTCGATGGCTCCGAGAACACTATATCGAGGGCAATGGTTTTTGCTCCGTATGCCCTGAGCTTATCTATCAACTCGGCAATAACCCTTCTATTCCATGGCCATCTGCCAAGCTCATTTATGCTCTTTGAATCTATTGCGGCTATAACGACATTTCCGTCTGGCTTAACGGGGGGCCTTAGTTTAAACCTTGCATCCTTGAGCCTCAGGTCTATACTGCTTAAGAAATCTATCTTCTGGCTATAAAGGAATAAGGCAATAGCGGCTGATATAACCCCTATGCCTAAGAAGATAAGGAAACGCCTCATTTATCTATTACGCCTAAGATGGTATCCACATTGTTAATATGTTTTCCAGTCGGAAATTCCCTCTTATACTGAAGAAGTCTTTCCTTTGCCTCTGATTTAAAGCCCATCTCAAAAAGGGTCATGCCTGTAAGATAAAGGGCTGTTTCCCTTTGGGGCGCAGTTGGATATTCCTCGAGCACAAGCAGATATTCCGAAAGTGCGGCTTCGGAGTTTCTGAGAAACCTCGAATAAACAGCACCTCTTTCGAGCCTTGCATCTGCCCTTATATCAACCTTATCGGTAAGGTCAAGTGCTATCTGGAATATGTAAAGTGCATCATTGTATTTTCCCGAGTCGGCAAGATAATGGCCATAGTTTATGTTCCATCTTGCCACTATATGTGGCAGGTTGTTCGATTCCTCCCAGTCCTTTGGAGGCGTTGCAGAGGTTATATTGTCAAACCCTTTTTTTGCGGTATAAAGCGGTGTATCGGGTTTGATGTCCACAGGGTCTGAAGGCGTATATCCCCTTGTGTTCTGAACCATTGTATCAGCACTCAGGGCTTTTTGAGAGGTTGCATCCCCTGAGACCTCAGCAACGCCCTCGTTTCCAAAAAACACATTTGCCTCACCCTGAGTCATCATCATAAATTCGGTGCCTTTTATCCCTGCAACTGCAGTGGGGCTTTTCACCTTATAGTCCACTTTTTCGCCTGCAATCTTGGTGACAGATGCCCTGAGTTTGCCCTGCGCAACAGTGAACACACCGTCCTTCTTGTTCTTTGCAATCACAAGCTCTGTTAGCTCAATCTCCGTGCTGTTTGCAAGCGTAAGCCTGCTTCCATCTATCAATGTCAGCACTGCCCATCCATCAGAGCCTGTCTTTACCCAATAGCCACTCTGAAGGGAAATCCCCTTCTTAGCGGTCTGATAGGGAATATTGTTTTTCTCCCTGTATGAGACAATTCCGCTTAGCTCCGTAATCTTGCCGACCTCCGAGCTATATGCAGGGATTGTGTAAATCAAAATGATTGTAAATGCCAATATTATCCGTTTCATTATCCGACCTCCTCAAACTTTTTTTGCGTTTGTTTCACCCTACTTTGTCCTTAAGAGCCCTTCGTAAATCGTTATGACCCTGCTTGTATTCGATGAGACAGCCTTTATCTTCAACTGCCATTTCTTTTTGCCTTTAAATGGGGTGAGTGTGCCACTTATAACAACATCTCCTGATACACCCTGAGTTACCCTCAACAGAGGACCCCCAGCATCTGCAAGCTCTCTTATAAATACATCGGTTAGCTCTTTACACTCTCTGGTAAGATTTCCCTCAATGTCTTTAAATCCTTCTATGACTACTGACCTTTCGGTTTTTTCCATTCCCTCATGGCAGTGCCCACAGCTAACCGCTCCTTCCATCAACCTTTCTGCAAACATCTGTATCACACCTCTCAGTTTAGGGAGGTTTTCTTTTATAATGCCTTCTGAAAACACAACCGAAGGGAAAACAATCAGACAAACCGATGCTACGGATAAGACCCATTTTTTCATTTCACCACCCCTTTTGCCTTAAAGACAAAGTCATAGTTTAGAATGTCCTCCCACTTATAGCCCTTGACAGTGGACCTTGTGTCGTCTCCATCTCCATATGGATTGCCGGGTATATAAAACCAGTTCAAGATTGCCTCGCCAGAGTGTCTGAGGACGAGCCAGTATCTACCTTCATTAAGGACTGGCAGAGGCTCGTTTGGTTTGCTGAATGAGAAATCTATCCAGTAATATCCTTGACGCCTGCCTTTTATGTCAGTCAGGAAAACAGGTAAAGACCTCTGTCCTGAAAGACTTGGCTTTCCACCTTCGTCTTTTACAACATCCACAAAAAGCGAGCCATCGCCTCCGAATTTGTGCATGGCAAGAGAAACTCCCTGAAGTGCCATAGTGCCTCTGAGCTCAAATGCCTGTGCATATACATACCTCGAGGTCACATGCTCTGCGGTCTCTTTGTCCAGTATCTTTACTGCCTCGTTTCCTACTACCTGATAAAGCTCGACAAGGCTTGGAAACTCCATATTTCCAAATTCAACAGGGCCCTTCTCAGGAGGCGGCTTGACCTCAGGCTCTATCAGGGCTAAAGGTAATGGTCTTTGGGCAGATGTCTTTGCCAAAAGATTATTGCTCAGGATATATGCCAGAGGCGCAGTTTTTTCTGTATTGAGATTTATGTTAATATCGTCATTGCTGAAGGATGCCTCTATATTCTCGCTATATTGAGGCAGATACGGAGATGCCGACCACCCATCGTTAATATCCTTTGAATCCAGTCCATGTGTCTGCTTTATATGCCTTGAGGACAGAAATTGTCTTGACTGCTGTGGGTCATACGAAAGCCATCCTAAGTCAGGGAAAAAGATTTCAATCCATGCATGCCCGCCCTGTCCCATATCCTGAACAAGATACCCTCCACTAACAGGAACCTTCCACTGCCTCTTGAGAGAGATTCCGCCCACAATCCTCGATGGTATCCCGGATGCCCTAAGAAGTGACATCGAAAGATGCGCAAAGTTCTGACAGTTTCCAGTGCCTGTCCTCAGGGTGTATAAGGCATCGAACTCAGGAGGGTTGTAAGTGTATTTTATATTGTCCGCTACCCAGTTCAGGATTGCATCCACTGCATCATACTCTGTGACTGCATTGCCTGTCAGTTTCCTCGAAAGGGCTATAATCTCCTCATCGGTACTCTGAACTTGCGATGTTGGCTTAAGAAATACCGCCTCTGTCTCCTGAATGTTTTTAATCGGAAATACCGCCTCACTTGCCATTGTGGTTAACTCTGAGTTCAAAGACGCATTGAACGATACCTTGATAGAGACATCCTGCTCGAGCCCTTCCCACACTACCTTTCTAAAGGTGTTTCCAAATCCATCTGTGTCTTCTTTAATAGATGTAGGGTTGGGGCTGAATTTTATTTGAAGGTCTTCTATGGACTGGGATGTTGCCTTGTTTGAGTATATGACTGGGACTGCAAACCTGAATGTCAATTTATCGACCTTCTTGGGAACGCTAAAGTTTATCTGCTGATTCATTTTTATAGTGCTTTTGAGCCTGCCATCGAGTATAAGGGTTTTGGCAAAGCTCGGATGTAGTGGAAATATAATAGCTATTAAGAGGCATATCAGTAAGAGAGTCTTCAGTCTTTTTAACATTTTTCCTCTCTTATTTTTAAGGCATAAATATTTTCATTCACCTCATTTACTTTATGCTTAACGGGATATTCCGAAACTGAACCTTAAAGGGATTCTCACCGAGCTTAAATGAAAGCTCAAGCACAGCTACCTGATTTATCTTCTTTAAGACCTCTTCGGAGCTAAATGTTGCCTTCATGGCAACATCTAAGATAAGGGTATTGACTGCCGCATAAGAGCCTCCCTCTCCTCCAAGCTGGATTGTCCTTGCGGTATATTCGTTTCCTTCGCTATCGAGTATCCTTGAGCTACCAAAAAGTGTAAGCCTTCTGTCATGTGCCTTATTTATAATATTTACCGAGCAGGTCACTGTCTGTCTTGACAGGTCACAGCCCTCGAACTCAAAAACAAAATCCTCGATTCTTTGAGAAGCGATTGTCTGCACCCCTTTTGTCTCACCTATGGTTTTAGTGGGAACGGTCTCTAAAACCGGAATCAGCTCTACGATTCTCTTTGTCTTTGCAATGTCTATTGTCTTAGAGGCAATCACCTTCCCCGTGTATGTATTTATAAGGTCGATGGATACCCTGATTTCCTTTTCAAAATTCTCCACGGTCCCTATTACGATAGCTCCGACCTTTGCCTCAGTGCCGATTTTTTTAACTACTGCCGACTCATAAGGAACGGATATCGACAATTTCTGTTGTGTTAGTATACTTTTAAACTCTGACCTTTCAAGAACCTCAAAGCCATTGGCAATACCTTTGAGCTTTGTCGAAAGCTCATCCGATAGAAAACTGCCAACTGCCATAGCATTACCTTTGAGGTCTCCAAAATCCGCCACAGCAACCCTTTTCCTTCCTATCTTGCCCATATTGTCTGCAATGAGCTGTGAGAGGTCTTTTAGCTCATCTTCATAGGCATAAGAATAATTTAATGGAAGAAAAGCCAATACCGCTACTGTAATTATATAAATAATCTTACGCATCCATGCACCCCTTTTAATTTTTTTGGGAGGGAGAAAAAGATTTCTCCCTCCCTTCTATGTTATTTCAGCACAAATGCAACCTTTGCCTCAGCAAGGAATCCTCCTTTTTGGTTGGCTGTAAATATCCTTGCAGAGTCATCCGATGATACCTGAAGGTCAGATGCAGTCACAGACGCAGATGCCTGAACTATCAGGGGGTTTTTCACACCTCTTGAGCCTAATGCGGCCTTTGCCTTGTCAACGGTGTTTGTATATTCGCCACATCCCTGCTCAACAAGGACCTTCTGACTTATCTTTGAGGGGTCATAAAGGACCTCGCCTTTTGGCGTAAAAACCCTGTTGATAAGGGCAGGTCTGAAGTCCTGTCCAGTTGCATCGATGATAAGCCCGTCATAAGTGGCATCCAGTGTTACAGGCTGTTCGGGCTTGTATGAAGGCTTTGGCTCTCCTGTTACTGTCTTCTTTACATTAGGGTCTCCTAAGAGCTTTTCATACATGGTCTTTCCAAAGCTCTGAGGACCAGTCATTCCAACCTTCATCATTACAATGGCTGATTCCTCATCGGCATTGTATTCCTGATAAATCACCTGTGCACCCTTTACAAAACCTGCAACAGCGGCCCTTACCACATCATACTGTAGCTCTGCATCCTTAACCAGGGTGTCTCCTACGATTGCTACCCCATCGAGGAACTCGGCAAGCTGACGGTCTGCAAGAGTAGTAGCCGCCCTTTGTGCAGTAAGCCTCTTTTGCGCCTTAGACTTTGCAGTTGGAGATGGAAGTCCTTCGGCAAAAACTAATATGTAGTCGTTCACGAATGCATCTTCAGCAGACGGTGTGACAGATAGATTGTTCTGGTTCAGCCACTCATTTGCCTTGAGAAACCTCTCGTCTATCATTGCCCCTTTTTCCTCCTGAGCAAAAGTATAGCCTGCCACCCCGACTATCAGAAGGAGCAATAGAACAAAGCCTTTTTTTCTCATATTATCCTCCTTTTTAGTATATGTTGAGCCTCTGCCTTAGCACCCTTATGGCAAGTAAGGCTTCTGCTCCATCAAGTGCATCGGTTACCCTGAATTCTCCTGAAAGCTCTCCTTCCATAATCCCTCTGGTAGTCATATTCATGACTGCATTGTAAAGCGGTGATGTAGGCCTTACATCTGGAAAAGGAGAGTTTTCCTGTCCAAAGTATGCAGTGGCTAATTTTTCGTCCCCTGTTAGCTTAATCAGGATATCTTCGAGGATAAATGCCATTTCCCCTCTGGTTACGCTGTCTGTTGGCTTAAACAGATATGCCTTTGTCGTCTCATCGTATTTAGGCTCAAGACCCCTCACCTTCCATTTAAGGATTGTAAGTATCTCCTCCTTAAACTGATGGTTGAGTATATCGGCAGGGGTAAACTCTGCCTCGAGCTTTTTGATCTGGGACTCAACAGGGATTCTGCCTGCGAAAACCTTATCTATCTTCATCTCGTCAATAAGGAGTGCGGCTAAATCCCCGCGTGTAACAGAGTCTTTTATGGCAATCCTCTTTCCGACATCGCCTACTGTGATTCCAGCCATTGCCCTTACAATCTTATCTGTTTTCTTCCATGCCCTATCTGCCTTCTCATGCCACTTGCCTTCTCTTTTTGCATTAAGGACATCTGCATACCTGTCCCTTGCCTTCTGAAACTCCAATGCCTCGAGATAGGCATCTCCCATAAAGTAGTGTACCGACTCTGTGCCCTGATAGTAGCTGAGCCTTCTTTCGTCCACCGTGAGGTCAAGGGCATTTTTATAAGCATCCTCCGAAGTTGAAAGCCAGTTATCTAACTTTAAAGCAGTGTAGACCCTGATTTTCGCAACAAGATAATTAAATTCATCCTCAGGGCTCTTTGAGAGCTTCTCTGCCTTCTTAAGATGCTCCAGTGCCCTTTCAACCTCAACACTTTTGAAGCCGGCATCTGCCTGAGCCTTTGCCTTCTCTGCTGCCACTATGGCTAATCCGCTTTGTGCCTGAGAGAACTTCTCATCGCAGAAAAGCGACCTGTCGAATTTCTCCTTTGCCACATCGAGCTTTCCATCTTCAAGTGCCTTCATCCCTGTCAGGTAGTGGTGCTCTGGATTGTCCTCTGGAGCTGTGCACCTTGCAATTGGCTTTTCACAACCTGTGGCAAAGCACAGGGCTAATACACCTAACAGTAATAAAACCAATATCTTTCTTCTCATAGAAAACACCTCCTTCGTTTCACACCTTTCATTAGGTGCCCTTTCAACTATTTTTTCACAGGTGCCCTTTCAACTATCTGTCCTACCCTTAACTTTGCTATGGCAGGTGGCTCTCCCTTGATAACCACCCATGAATTCTCTGTGTCAACCTGATTTGACACCACAAGCTCAAGCGGAAGTCTTACCTTATTGCATGTTGTTTTACCTGACATCGGGTCTTTCATCTCATTGAAGGTATACACATAAAGCAGTTCCCCGGGCTTCAGTCCATGACTCTCTCCTATATTTATCGTTGCAATCTTTTGCTTTCCATCGGAGCTTGTCCTTACCTCCCATATATAGCCCTTGAGACTGAAGTATTTCGAAAGTTTTGGTCTTATACCCCCAAGGGATTTGGAAGCCGCCTTCTTCATTCCGCCAATCATGGAATCGTAGTTTGGATAGGGGATTTTTCCTATTATATGTTTGCCCGTGACCTTTTCGGAGACGACTATCTGGCCTGTCTCTACATCTATAACCCTTACTGTCACCTCTGTGGAAACATTCCAGCCCTCCTGAGATTCCATTCCTGCTGTTGCCGCAAGTCCTATAAGCATGCCTGCAAGACCAAGTTGTTTACCTACATCCTGAGTTTGCTTCTTGGTCTGTGTCAGGTCTATATAGGAGAGGTTAACATTGTTCACAGCACCTGTTATTATGTATTCGACTCCTGCAAGCTTGCCTAATTTCGTAAGTGTGGTGTCATCCGCTAATCCAGACTGCTGAAACTTCTGCTCCTCCATGACCTTCTGCATATCGGCTCTGCTGTATATCCTTGCTCCACCAAGATTTACTATCTCGTCTACGACTCCTTCTTCTATGCTTTCAGAGAGCTTTGCATTTATCTCCCTCTGTATGCTCTGGGATTCTGCCTCAAACTGTGACGCTTGAGCGGCTCCCCACACAACACCACCCTGACCAGCTGCTACACCGCCTGCCGTAGCACTCTGACCTCTGCCCCTGACATTTGACTGAACCGTACTTGCATAGTCAAATGTCGTGTTGTTCTGGAAATTGACGATTGCAACACGGGGGATTGCGGTTTCATATACCCTCTTACAAACATCGGGAACACTCTCTTTCGCTATGGTCTCGGGAAGAAATGCCGTAGGGTCAATCTTTGGAATCGTTACACATGATACTAAAAACGATACACAGATAATAAGCGACAAAAACCTTCTCATTGCAGTCTCCTTCCTTAATTTTCTATAATTTTCTATGGCTCACAAAGCAAGCCTTTATGATTCTTTAAAACCTCACTTCAGGTAATTTACCGTTATCGCATAAGGCGAAAAGTTTTTGCATATTTTTGCTGTCCTCCAACTCATCTTCGGTAATAATATCATATAGCTCTAATTGTGTCATCTTGAGCATAGGCGCTCAGGAAGCTGATTATTTGGGCTATTTGTCTATTTTTCATGGACATACCCATTCATATTTTTCAGTCTTATATAGCCTTACTCCATAACCACGCTTCGAATCACACATAGTATAGCCAACAGACCACCAGCAAGGCTCAACTATGCATTCAAATTCACAATTGTTTATACAACTGTAATACACCAACTCAAAACAAAGCCAAAAAGAGCGATACAAGTATTTTCCTATATAGGCGTCACAATACCACACTGGTTGACAGCTGTAGCCACCAAAAAAAGCACACGAGCACCCACCAATAGGTTCCCACTGCCCCGCATCCGGTACCCTTACATACTTTGTATCGGATGTTCCACACTTAGGACAGGTTGCAGTTATACCTAACGACCCACACGCACTTGAGCCTGCAGTAAGCACTCCTTCCGATGTTATACTCCCGCCTGTGCCTGAGACAGACCACTCCACAGAGCCAAGGCATCCGGTAACCTTATAATCATTACTTTGATTCCTCAGCATTGTGTCTTTTGCTTGGGTTCCATCCTCGTTTACTATGGTAATGGTAGGCTCACAACCAACTAATACTCTCTTTCCTACTATAGCACCCTGTTCTTCTCCCATAGTCCCACTAAATACGAGGATGTATTCTCCCTCGGTCTTAGGCTCTGGTGTAGAGGGTGGCTGAAATGAAACACTCTCTAGAGCCATTCTTTTTTAGGAATGAGGCTATCATAGTTCCAGAGATACGAATAAGCCGCCAACTGCAGAGAGGTATAACCCTGAATATACCAAACCCTATCTAATTTCCCATCTTTAGCATACTGCTCCACAAGCTTGGCAGTCGTATTTTCTTTTGTAGGATGTGGATAATTCTTGAATATTGTATCTTCGCTAAAGAAGTTGGCATTGGTATATTCAGAAATGCCATAAGTTGAAATAGATGGGTCTGTTGACCATGTAGCCTCAGGATTTTGACCATTGTATTTATTCTGGTCCCACAATGCAGATATTGTAACTGGTGCAGAAGGGTCAGAGACAGCTTGCTTGAAAATAGAGGAGTCAACTTTGATGGCCAAATAATTTAATGCACGGTAGTTTTTCTTTGCCCAGCTTTCGTATGTCCGAGTTCCGATGGTGATACCACCTAACTCAAGCGGGAAGACATGAATATCATTCCTCGTATGTGCTGGAACTGAGGAATCTGCGATTAAATGCATAATCTGACCTAACGCCCTAAAAGTATTTGCAAAGTTTTGCTCTCTGGTAGTTTTGTCTGTAGCTGTTAAAGCCTGATAATAGTATTCCCTTGCCTTCTGCCATGACCAGTTCCCGATAGGCTCAAGCCACCACTGGTTTTGAGCAAATAGTAAAGATGACATGCCTAAACTGGAGTCATTAAGTCCTGCCTTATCCCACGCATTAGTCGGATCATGGAAGTGATTGAAGGAACGGTTGAAGGGAGAGTCCTCTTCTCTGGCCCCGTCCATAATTAAGTCTTCTATGGTCTTATTTTTAAACTTTGTAAGAATGCCAAGGCCTCTCCTCTCTTGTCCTCACATTCGGCAATTCGATAGTCACGAAATAATTAGCTGGCAAAGAGCCATATTCAAATACAGGGTTTACATCTTTATGCTCAGGGTAACAGCCATAGCCAGGTTTGAATATCCTCACACTGGGATACCTCTCCCATCCACTTAAAGGTCTGAATGTAAATATCCTGTTTGCAGGTATCCTGAACCCTCCATTCTTGTCTGTCAATGTCTCCTGTGCATCTGCAAAATAGGTTATACCTCCTGCAAGATTATAGTGCTCAGTCTTGTAAACTATTAACACAGCCGCTCCTTCAAGAGGCTCTTTTGTCTCTTTATCTATTACCTTTCCATAATAAGGCTTGTATTTATGAGTGATAGCAGATGTGGCAATAAAAAACAATACAACCACAACACTTAAAACCATACACACACCTTTAAAAAACTTTTTAATCTTTCCACTTGGCTTTTCCATCAACTTACCTTAAAACTGCTGTACCTTCCATAACCCATTTTCATCTCGCACAAAATATATGTAGTATGTTACCTCTCCAACATCTTCCATTCTTTTAATCCTATACTCTGCTATATCTCCTTCTACCAAAATCATTTCTATATTCTGCATATTAGATGCAATCTCAGGAAGCAAATTCAAAAGAGTTGTGAATAGATAGCGGTATCTTTCCTGCGATGAACTAAGGAAATATCCCATCGCCCCTTCTACATCCCCTTCTGCCAACTCACTCCTCATCCCCTCCCACTTCCCTTTAAGCAAAGCATCCATCTCTGCCTTTGAAAGCACAGTGATTGCAATCACATCCCAATAGCTATTGCCTTGACTGTCTATGACTACTACTGTTGGA
>JACQZC010000078.1 GCA_016207905.1 Nitrospirota bacterium
ACATCTCCAAGTTTGCCCGCACGAAACGCCTTCACCCAGTTATTAAGTGTCGTAGACGACAACGACAGCCTCCTGCTTGCCTCAAGCACTGAAAGCCCTCCCTGAACCACCAGCTTTACCGCTTCCTCCCTAAACTCCTTCATGTACTTCCCATACGGTATTCTCTCCATCCAGACACCTCCATTAAGTTATTTTACTTAACTTTTGGTGTCCACTTTTTCCAGCTTACCTCAAACAGCCACTACAGTGCCATCCTTCTTAAGACCAACTGTGAGGGCTTCTCCTGCAGCAACTGCCTTAATATTTGTCCAGCCTGAGACATTCAGTTGACCATAATAACTCGCGCCAACAGCAACTACTGTACCATCTTCTTTAAGACCAACTGTGTGGTTGTGTCCTGCGGCTATGGTAGGATCGGAATCGGTAAGACACGCCTCATTGGCAGAAAAGGCTGGAGAAGCAAGTAAAAATAGCAGGAAAATTGCAAAGTTTAATACTCCAATACTTTTTCCCATTACCCTCTGTAACATATTACCCCCCTTTAGACCTCGATTAATTATTCGGAAAACCTAAGGTTGCAGACATTTAAGCATATACCGCCCTGCTTTTCAAAATATATTTTGTTAATGGTTTGATAAGTTTTATAAATAGAAGGGTCGGTCAGCGGGATAATTAAAAAACCAGATGCGGTTAAGGGAGATTTCTATAATTTTGGGGAAACCTGATTCATGGAATTTATCTTATGGGCAAGACAGCCTGCACCAAATCCATTGTCTATGTTCATCACTGCGATGCCAGGCACACAGGAATTGAGCATTGAAAAAAGCGCAGTAAGCCCTCCAAGACTACTTCCATAGCCAATAGATGTTGGCACTGCTATGATTGGCTTGTCAGTGAGCCCTCCAACCACAGAAGGAAGTGCACCTTCCATGCCTGCAACGACTACTATTACCTTTGCAGAGTCAAAGAGCTGTCTTTTGTCCATCAGCCTGTGAATCCCTGCAACACCTGCATCGTAAATAGTTCTCACGGAACTGCCTAAAAACAATGCGGTCTCTACTGCCTCCTCGGCAACCGGGATGTCCGATGTCCCGGCTGATATAACGAGGACACTTCCAGTTTTATTTTTTTCTCCTCCTACTGATATAACTCCTGAAAGAGGATGAAACCTTGCAGGTTTTATCTTTAATTTAGCATAGATTTCTTTTGATGCCCTTGTTATGAGAAGACTTTTATTCCTTTTGTAAATCGTTTTTGCAATGGCAATGACATCATCGTGGTTTTTGCCCTCTGCGAATACCACTTCAGGGATGCCCTGTCTTAAGTGCCTGTGATGGTCTATCTTTGCATTGCCTATGTTTTCGTATGGAAGATGCCTCAGTTTTTCGAGTGCCTGATTTATGCTCAACGATTTTTTACTCACGGATTCAAGTATGTCTTTCAGCATCCTCTTATACATAAAACTCAGGCTTTAAAGAGCGATTCATGAGCTCATGAACAGCGTCTTTTGGGTCTTTGCCTTCATAAAGCACCTGATAGACCTCCTGAACTATTGGCATCTCTATGTTATAAATCCTTGCAAGGTCATAGGCAGACTTTGTTGTGTCAATGCCCTCTGCAATGCTTTTCGTCCTTGAGATTATGTCATGGAGCTTTTCGCCCTTTGCAAGGTTACAGCCAACCGTGTAGTTTCTCGAAATTGGACCTGTGCATGTAAGGACAAGGTCTCCAAGTCCGCTTAGCCCTGAAAAGGTATTTTCCTTAGCACCCATCATTACACCGAGCCTTGTTATCTCGGCAAGCCCTCTGGTTATAAGTGCAGCCCTCGCATTATATCCAAGCCCAAGGCCGTCCGAGATGCCAGAGGCTATTGCAATTACATTTTTAAGAGCCCCTCCAAGCTCAACTCCAATTACATCGTGATGTGTGTAGACCCTGAATGAGCCTGTCGTAAATAATTCCTGTAAAAGCAATCCGACCCCATAGTCCTCGGATGCCAATGTTACGGCAGTAGGAAGCCTCTTTATCGCTTCCTTTGCAAAGGAAGGACCTGATAGGACAGATACATTTCTACCTGTAAGTTCCTTAAGTATTTGAGATGGTGTAAGGTTTGTTCCTTTCTCGATTCCCTTTGACGCACTTACTATTATGGCATCCTCTGGTATATATGGCAGGGCAGAGGCAAATACAGGACGGATGTGCTGTGTTGGGACCACACACACTATGTATCTTGCATTCCTTAAGACATCGCTTAGCTTTGATGACACCACAACACTTTCAGGCAATACAGCATCAGGCAGATATATGCTGTTTATCCGTGTCCTTTTAATCTCAAAGGCGATGTCCTCCTCGTATACCCATAAAGCAGTGTCATAGTCTTTCTCTGCAAGGAGGATTGTCAGTGTCGTTCCCCAAGAGCCACCACCTATAACTGCTATATAGCTCATATCAGCTCTATTGCCTGTTGAAGCCTTTTCAATGTCTTTTCCTTTCCCACTATTTCTAAGACCTCAAAAATCCCCGGACTCACTGTATTTCCTGTTATAGCCACTCTCACTGGCTGTGCAACTACACCTAATTTTATGCCATACCTTTCAACAAAGGCTATGAAGAGCTTTTCGATTTGCTCTGAAGTAAACTCCTCGAGACCTGAAAGTTCGGACTTAACCTCTTTAAGATATGGAAGGGCATTAGGGGTCAGAAATTTCCCTTTTGCCAAGGCATCTATATCAACATAATCAGAGATATAATATCTAAGGCTATTTGAAAGTTCCCGAAGGGTTCTACACCTCTCTATAAGTGAGTGTATGGCTTTTGAAAGCCACTTCATGTTTATCTCCTCATCTGCCTTAATCAGGCCATCTGCCTTAAGAAACGGTATGACTCTCTCTCCGAGGGTTTCGGTTGGCGTAGCTTTTATATATTCGCTATTTAGCCAAAGAAGCTTTTCAGGGTTAAAGACCGAGGCTGATTTCCCTACTGCCTCAAGAGAGAAATACCTTACAAGCTCATTCCTTGTGAATACCTCATGGTCTCCATAAGACCAGCCGAGCCTTACAAGGTAGTTAACGAGTGCATGAGGAAGATAGCCCATGTCCCTGTAGGCAATGACAGAGGTTGCCCCATGTCTTTTGGAAAGCCTTGTCCTATCAGGTCCCATTATCATTGGAAGATGGGCAAATCTTGGAATGTCATATCCCATGGCATTGTATATGTGAATCTGTTTTGGCGTGTTGTTAAGATGGTCATCTCCACGAATCACATGTGTTATACCCATGTCAACATCATCGGCAACAACAACGAAATTATATGTTGGAGTTCCATCTGAGCGCATGATTATGAGGTCATCGAGCTCAGAGTTCTCGAAAACTATAGTACCCTTTATGAGGTCATGAACAGATGTCTTACCCTCATCAGGCATCTTGAACCTGACAGATGGTGTTATGCCCATTGGAGGGGTCTTCTTTTTCCAGCACCTTCCATCATATCTTGGAGCCCTACCCTCAGAGAGTGCCTGTTTTCTTCTTTGCTCAAGCTCCTCTGAAGAGCAATAGCAATAATAGGCATGACCCTCTCTAATGAGCTTTTCGACATAGCCTCTGTAAATGTCAAACCTGTCTGTTTGTCTGAAGGGACCTTCGTCCCAATCGAGGTCAAGCCATCTCACGCCATCCAGTATGGATTCGATAAACTCCTCGGTTGACCTCGTTTTATCCGTGTCTTCTATTCGAAGGATGAATGTGCCTCCATGATGCCTTGCAAAGAGCCAGTTAAAAAGGGCTGTCCTTGCACCTCCAAGATGTAGATGCCCTGTTGGGCTTGGTGCAAACCTGACCCTTATCTTGTCTTTATCTTTATCAGGCAATTTATCCCCTTTAGAATTTTTTTAGTGTCTAAATATAACAGATTTGAAGCCATAATGCGAATTGCCTCATTTAAAATCTTGATAAAAAGGAATCCTTAGGTATTGGTAAAGGAACTGAGGGAGTAAGAAGGTATCACAGCCGAAGGCTCATAGAGAGGAGGCAGTAGCTGAGATTTAACAAAGGGCAGGCTTTTTCACTTTTCAGATTTTTCGTTCTTGCTTCTGTTTATCTTCTATGGTATCTTTAAACCAGATGAGGGTTTTGTTTTGTGTTCATAATTGATGGTATAATCTGGTTGGACACTATTGTTGAGAAACTTACATGGAAGCATAAGGTGTTTCCCTATG
The DNA here is from genome assembly GCA_016207905.1 of Nitrospirota bacterium. Classification (NCBI taxonomy): domain Bacteria; kingdom Pseudomonadati; phylum Nitrospirota; species Nitrospirota bacterium. The sequence goes on from JACQZC010000078.1 coordinate 4,214, forward strand.
AGGTAGAAGAAGTATTAACAGGCAAGTGCAGAATATTTAAAGAGAAAAGCGGTAATATTGAAGGAGAGAATTTATATAATGCCCTCGGCAGAACAAAAACCGGGCGTTACCTTTCAGTATTCTTTATCAGAAAACTTGACAGAAAGGCATTAATCGTAACTGCAAGGGATATGAATAAAAGGGAGAGAAAAAGATATGAGGAAAAGTAAGTTAAAACCGATGACCATATCTGAGGCAAGCGACTTTTTTGATGAGCACGATATATTTGAGTTTGAGGGTGTGACCGAAGTGTCCGATATTGAGTTTAAGCTACAGAAAAAGGAATATGTCGGCGTGAATATGGAGCTGTATAAAAGGATAAGGAATAGGGCAAAGAAACTCCACACCACCGAGGATTCCTTAATTCAGAAGTGGCTGAAGGAGAAGGTTGGGTAGGCAAAGAAGATACACCTTGAAGTTTTTTGTTTTTCTTCTGAGACAGCGTGAAGTCCCACTTCCATGGCTTTTTCAGAGAAAAGCTAACTACAAGATAAATATATGAAACATTTTAAAAGTTAGTGTCCTTAAAAATGTACCTGTCTGGGTTTTTAGACAATTACCTTATAACCCATTGGAGGGATTTTGGCTACTGCTTTTTTATGCCGAGTGTAAAGATGACTCCTGACTAAGACACATTATCTTAATCAGGCATCTTTTTACTGTCAAGGAAATTTCATATTACACACCCCTGAGACCCCTCTTAATAGAGGGGAATACGAGATTGCTTCGGCAAAGCCTCGCAATGACAGGAAGGGGATGGCTCGCAATGACAAAAAAACAGATGGATTCCTGACAAGCAGGAATGACGAATGTGGAAATGGACATAGTGAAACATTTCATATTGACTGCTTCCGTTTTTTACTGATATAGTGCAACATATGAATAAAAAAATCTCAAAAGAAAAAAGGCTAAGGTTCAAGGCTTATGCTATAGATGACAACACAGCTTATTTGAACTATTTGAACATGATTGAACACTCTGACGATAAAAATGAAGATAATTCAAGCACTTAGGGAATTGAAATTGAACCTATAAAAAAGGGAGATGGCAACGATTATCATTTCATC
>JACQZC010000079.1 GCA_016207905.1 Nitrospirota bacterium
AAAAGGCTCTGGGTTTAAAACCCGTAGAAGGATAGCTTAAGCTATCGCTCTGTAATATGGGAGGTGCATTTTCTTTTTCATGGTATCATTCTGGCTTGTCCCTCTGTCATGCCGACTTGTTCGGCATCTTTCTGAAGAATGGATTCCCGCCGGAGTTTATCCTCGCGAAGGCGGGGACGGGAATGACGACCTCTCTTTGGATTCCCGACTAAGGACTTCGGGAATGACGACCTCTGTTTTATCCCCTCCCTTGACGGGAGGGGCTTGGGGAGGGTGATTTTAATTGACGCATTCTGTCTCATATGTGTCTGAACTTATTCAGTGTAGGGGTGTGTTCCCCTCTATTAAGAGGGGTCAGGGGTGTGTTCCCCGAAGGGTCGGGGATGGGATTAATGGGAGGGTGATATTTCAGTAAAGCTCTTTTCTTCTTATCTTGGATATATTGTAAATCGCATCCGAGGCAGGCATGCCTTTTGGAAGGTTCTTGCTCAAGGCAGGCACCTCAAATATAGTCGGCACCTGCTCCATGGTAAAACGGTCAGCCACAATAGTGCCTGCTATTGAAACTGACTGCTTTACCGTAACCTTCCCCGTGCTCAGCAATGCACCCATGAGCTCAAGATCGGGGTCACCTCCGCTTCCGCCTATAATCATCTCGCCAGTGGTCACAATGCCTAAGATATCTTTTGTTGCAAATTTATGGTCAGCACCTCCTGAAGGCATTACACTGCGTTTTATAGTCAGGCTCTTATCGGTGTAGATAGTTCCCTTTCCAGTGTAGTATAAGGCATCTTTTTCATTGTCACTGCCTGCTCCCGTTCCGATTGTAAAACCATCGGTGCATCCGTCGTTTTTTAATTTCACAAGACCTGTTACTGAAATGCTATTAAGTATTGATGATGTATTGATAAAGCCAAACTTATTTGTGCCATATCCTGTTACACAGTCAACTGCACCCCCCGCAGGTTTTTTACAGGTGAATGTGGCTTGCGAGAGGTCACAATTATTTGGCTCAATCACCAATGCAGTGGCATCCACATACGCCACATAACTGGCATAAAGGTCGCCTGTTTCAGGGTCTTTGAACTGCTCTCCGGAAAGAGAAGGCATCTGAACCTTATCCCCTAAGTCGTAATCAGGTGCTGTCCTTCCATTTGAGTCAAAACTATAATTATCCGCAAATACATTACTTTTAAGCGTGTTATCACTTGTAGTGCTGCCAAAGCCATCTGTAATATAGATTCCAGAAAGAAAGTCTTTTCCATCTGTCTTAGTTTCTTTGTCCCCAAATGTAGCCGAGCCTGAGATATTGGCAATTCCGTTTTTGATTCTTATCGTTGCCTCCAAGTCTTTTTCCTCAGTAGGCAGTCTGTACTTTAAAGTGGTGCTATATGCAGTGCCTGCGGCTTCATAATTGTTTCCGATTATCGTATCTCCTGATAAAGCAAGCACCTGTCCTGCCTGTCCAGTTCCCAAGATATGGACAGAACCTATTACCTTCACATTTCCCGTAATAACCTTTCCTCCCTGTCCACCACCTGAAAATATGGAGTTTTCCCATATTGAGATATTCTCTGCCTTAAGATAAAGAAGGATTTTTTTGTCAGCCCTCAAAACACCTCCTACTAAATTCAGGTTGGCAGTAGCCCTTTCCCTCCATGCCCTTATAAGGGCATATACCTCATCCGGTTTACTTGCATCCCTTAGGATTCGCACATTGTAACCTGCCTTATCCCCGAGTGGCTTGATGCCGCCATACGGGTCTACTCCATTCGTTATCCAAGCGGAGTCTGCTATGACATCATTAATAATAAGAGAAAAATTATAATATGTATCAGGATTCAGGGTTATCGGTCCATTTATAAGTGTAACGAAGTTTCCATTCGCCCATTTATTTGGGTCTGTGTCAGAGGAGAAATCCCTTAGGAGGTCAGATAGAATCCTGTCAGAGCCTGCCTCTGCTATCTGAAGTGCCTCAAAGCTCATCCTCTCGTTGCTTGAGATAAGTATATCTAAGCTCGATGAGGTAATTGCACCGATTCCAAGCACAGTTAAGGCAAGAAGGATTACGAGGGCTATTACTAATGCCATGCCTGATTGATTGCCTTTTATCATATTTATTAAATGTCTTTTTTCCATAGCATCCTCCTTTAACTTATGGGCATGTGCATGCCTGCTCGTTAACAAACGGCTGAGGAGAGCTTGATGTATAGTCCGCCTTTGTTGCCTGAAACGAGGTCTCTATAAGTTTATCTGTATTGCTGAAAGGCGTCGGGTTCGTCCCATCATCTGGGTATTCGTTTGACCCACAATAAGCGCCTGAGGCATTTGTAATCAATGACCATGTATCGGTTGCTAACGATGAGTCCCCTTTAGCCTGAAAGTTAACTTTAGCATCGCTTATCAGGGTTCCATCCAGATTTTTCACTTTCCCCTTCACCATAATCTTATTTTTACCTTCTGCTCCGGAAGCGACCTTTTCATAACATGTCATTTGTGCAGTAAGCACCAACTCGCTTGTGTCTGTGTATTTAGCCGAAAAACTCCCCGGATTAAGAGAGGAATCCAATGCCATCATATAGAAATCATATGTCCCGCTAAGGCTTGAAGGAGGCGTGTATTGATAGCAGTTATCCTTTCCTGACTCTGTGCAGGAATTAGTTGTTAGCGTTCCATCATAAGTGCTTTTCACAACATTGGGGTCAGGGGAGTCTATATAAAGGGCATAATAAGCCGCATCTGTAACATTGCTCCATGCAATCTGAACCTTGCCTGATGTAAGGGTCGTGCCATTAATTACAGGCGCCGCAGGCCCTGTAATATCACCCGCACAGCCTATAAAGACATTATCAACAAACCAGCCTTTATACTGGTTAGAGTCCGCACTCCCAGTATTAAATATAAATGCGACCTGAACATCCTTTCCCTCCCATGTGCTGTCAAGTTTAGTATTCAGGTCTATGGCAATATTTTCAGGGTGTAAAAGGTTTCGTGTCTTAGAATTAGAATCTTCGGCCAATGAGGCATCAGGGTCAAGCCTTACACTTACGCCGTCTTCAACCCTCTTGATATGTATTGTCCTTCTGTCCGAAGAATTACTATTAAGAATGTCGAACCCAAATGAATACTCGGTTTCCAAAGAGCTGAGGAATGTAAGGTAATTTCCCGAGGCTCTGCTTAGCTTGAATACAGGTGAGTTGAGGACTCCCCGGTTTGTAGCGCCATTGTCAAAGTCAGTGCCGTCATTATATACAAGCCACTGGCTTCCGAATGAGTCTCCCTGATGCCAGTTAGGTGAGGCATGAGAAGCAGTGTTTACCCAACCGTTTGAAAATACATTGCTTGCCTGAAGGTTATCTGAAAATCCGCCTGCCCTGACTGATGCAGTCTTTATGGAGCTGTCCGAGGCATCGGTATACTTCACATGTATCCAGTCTCCGTTTTTAATTAGAAGGGTTCCGTTATTTATGCCTGCTCCAGTAGTGATGCTCACAGGCAATGAGCTCTGAAAGACCCTTGAGCCCGCTGGAGATTTTTCATCGATGCTAATCTTCTCGGAATCCCTCTGAGTTCCGTTTATGTCAACACTGTTTAGCAGCACTGATATGGGATTGCCTGAATCGCAATCCCTTATCTCGAAATAAGCAGTTCCTCCGGCTGAGCAGTTAACGAAGAAACTGCTCTGAGAAGTGGTATAAGTGCTGTCCATAAACTTAGCTTCCACAGTGGGCGGAATGACATCCAGAAGATTATGTACCAAGTCGCCATAGTAAGTCCCATCTGGCCCGTCTTTATATTCTCTGCCATAAGCCCCTGCTTCTGGGTCGTATATTATCTTTGCCTTAGCCCTAACCTTAAGCTCATCGCCAACCGATGCCTTGTTAGTGTCATTTTTTCCAAAGAAATAAACTTGAGCTGTGCCATCGGTCTCGGTAACCGTAAGGGTAGAGGTCGTAGTAGAAGGAGAGTTACTTATGCTAAATCCTCCTATATCTGGAGAGGACTCCCCTTTGGTTTTATTTATATTTTCAAATGTAAATTCAGCCTTCACGGGCCATGGACTACAGTTATCCGAGTCCCTAAGAACCGCCTTGATAGTGGCTGGCGCCTGATAGCAGGGAACAACCTCTGCTGGAACAGGGTCTGAAATACTCACATCCAACCCAGGCATAGGACACTGGTCAAGGCTAACAACTGCTGAAAGTGTATTTGAAATAGCAGGGTCATGAGATAGAGTAATAGTTGGGTCCACATTTCCATCCCCACACCCAGAGGGTGTATTGTATATTACAGTATATAAATCGGGATTTGTCAAAGAGACACTCTCCCCTGCCTTGTTTCTTGAAAGGACTGCCTTTAGGTTTCCTAACTCTCCTTCTCTTGGGTTGCCACAGGCATCTGTTACCCTAAAATTAAGTCCAAAGGATTTATTTGGGCATTCTGTAGTGGCTATAGCAAAGGGGCTTGAGTTCTCTATAAGGTATTTTGCATCGCATGGAGAAAGGGTTATAGTCAAGGACTTTGACTTGTCAGATGCCTCTCCTGAGTTCAGGTCCTTTAGAGAATCTTCATCCACAGGGTCGCTAACTGTTATGCGTGCCGGATTCGTTCCAGATGTGAAAGTATCAGGAGCATAATATATGACAGTGGTATAGCCACTTGAATCTGTGTTTAAAATGGTAGATGTAAGTAGAGACGAATCCGAAAAACTTCCTGCATTCGTAATATCAAATTTGAGTCCAAAGCCATTCATCGGATTTCCGCATTTATCGGTAACCTGTGCCTTGATTGTTGATGTCTGATCCGGACAGCCTGTTGAGCATCCTTTAAGAGAAGTAGAGGTCGCATCCATCTTGGCAATCTTCCATGGCTTGCCTGCTTTAACTATTATTGTTCTTGAGGTCAGGATGTCATAGGTGCAGGGAGATGGAGGATTCCATGAGCCTAAAATCTCTATAGCAGTTCCTGCGGTCTTGATATCACTGCTATTTATCATTGTAGAGCCTGTTGTCGTTGATACATTTATTATATCAGTGGGTGAAAATGTGAGAGGCTCTCCACCCTTAGGAAAGACCTTTACCTTAGAATTGTTCGCATAAGGATAGGTCTCACCGACTTTGTAGTCATAGCCTACTCTGTGGTTCTCTAAGTCCCAGATTTTTACAGTGATATTGGCAATCTCATTGTCACAAAATGCAATGTCAATCTTATCTATAGACATCTCTAAGATTCCACAGCCTGCACCAGAGACCTTCCATGTCTTTTCCCCTCTAAGTTTAACGCTTGTCTCTAATGTCCTGTTGAGTTTATTGCCTGTCTCCGGGTTTACCTTTTTGGTCTCAGATGTTATGGAGACCTTTATGCGCCTTATATCGCCTAAAGTGTTCTGGTCAAGCGATGTGATGGCTCCGGTTTGAACATTATAGTTCATTGGAGAGTCAGAGGCATCATAATAAATGAGGGTGACATTAGTTATACCATCGGCAATCACCTGTAATGGATTACCTGTGTCATTGGGGTCATTAAGAGGGGCTGAAGCGCCAATATTTCCACTTTTCCTTAGCAGTTGTTTGTCTGTGCCGTTATATGTATAAAGCACCCAGTCAAGATAGTCATCTGCATCGACATCTGCTGTAAAAAGCACATTCGCAAATGAAATACTTCCGTTATAAGTATAACTTCCGATATTTCTTGTAATCTCATTTGCAATCCTGAGCTCGTTGACAAGCATGTCCATGCCTGTTCTCATCTCCTGCTGCATGGTAAGTACCTGGTCCTGCCAGAATTTAGAGCGCATCTGGCTTATGAAAATTCCGTATATAAGTCCGATTACTATTGTAAGTATGGAGATAACTACTAAAAGCTCTACAAGCGTAACGCCTCTTTTGTTTCTTAGGGTCTTTATACTCATTAGAAGAACTCCCTGTCCTTTCCTGTTACTAATGTCCGTGAGGATATCTTGTGAGCTATACCCCCTTCTGTCCATGTGATTATTACATTTACTTCTTTCGCCAGTGCCTCCTCGTTATTGCATGGGGGAGCATCGCTGTCTTCACAGATATTTCTGACATTTACAATCCTCGTATATGTATTACCTCTTGGATTCGGTGTGGTGGGGGGGGGAAGTGTCTCCGTCCAGTCGGGCTCATAGCCGGCACAGCCGGGCTCGGTATTAGATGCACAGTCGAGCTGCGCATCGTTAGTGGTCTTATTGTTTGTAAGGTCGTTAACTGTTGCTTGATTGGCAAATCCCGTAGCAGTTCTGGTTATAAAAAAGGCAGAGGGCTGTCTGAACTCTTCTAATTTTTCCTGAAGGAAGTTTGTTGCCTCAGCCAGCCTGCCTGAGTCAGTGTTGCCTCTTATGGCAATGACTTGCATCTGGGCAACTGCAAGTAAGCCATAGGCAAGTATTGTCATGGCTATCATAAGCTCCACTAAGCTAAAGCCATCCTTATTAAGTTTAGGTTTATTCATCTATTGCTCTTCCCAGTTTGTGTAGTTAGGAGGAGCACACTCAGGAGTAGCCCTGTTTATGTCGCCGCTTTTTCCTCTCCAGAGCTTTATCCTGCCTGTTACAGGGGTTACGGTGAGCCTCCTGTATTCAAAATCGTCATTTCCTCCGTCGGTGTCTATCTCTGTGCTCATGCAGACCACACCATTTGTTAAGGACGGAGGAAACATGGTTACATTAGGCAGTCCTGAGGGTGGGGATACTGTGATTGAAGCCCGACCGCCAAAGACTGCATTATACATACTAACATCTGTGTGCATCTCCTTTAACGAGATATTGTATGCGCTTACAGCTCCACTATCTAAATTGACATATTCCTCTCCTGAATCCCATGCGCCAAGGTTGCTGGCATCTAAAAACGAGTAATACGAGTCATCTAGTGTGTTAAAGATTGTAGTAACAGACATGTTCTTTGAGATGCATAATGTTTTTGCCAGCCTCAGCCTGCCTGCCATATCCTTAGCAGAGGTATCAATCCTGTATTTGGAGCGAAACCCTATAAGATACTCTGTTCCAAGCCCAGCGATTATCCCGATAATAAGGATAACGACTACAAGCTCTATGAGCGTAACGCCTCTATCTGCCTTTCTTTTAATCCTCATATCTTGCCTCTGCCTTTAATATAGCAAAAACCATTCCATGATTCAATATCCCACTGCCTCCCTAACAGGAAGGGCAGAAGGGAATTAAAACTATGTAATCCATTTCCACTTCTATGTAACCGATTACATACTATCTTATGTATGCCTCGGTGACATATCGGCGCATCATTCTATGGGTGTTGAAGTAATAGGCGTTTTTGCCGATGGCATTCTCCATCATTTTTATCCATGTGTGTCTGTCATTATAGAACCGAGGGATGATGACATTTTGCAGTTTCTGGTAAAGGTCCTCTACATCCTGCTCGTCGCTTGAAACACCCGGCGTCACACCTGCCTGTCCTATTGACCAGCCTGTATAGTCCTCTATATGTCCTTCTATCCACCATCCGTCTAAGACGCTGAAGTTTATGACTCCATTATGCGATGCCTTCATACCCGATGTTCCGGACGCCTCGAGGGGTCTTTGAGGTGTATTAAGCCAGAGGTCAACACCTGAGACCATTTTAAGGGCAATCTGCATATCGTAGTTTTTAAGGTAGGCAATGTTTATCTTACCTTTAAGGGCAGCCTTACACTCAAAGATGTGTTTTATAAGGGATTTTCCGGGATTATCCTTAGGATGTGCCTTGCCTGCATAGATTATCTGTATTTTCCCTGTGCCAATTCTCTCGAGCCTGCCAAGGTCCCTGAAAAGGAGGTCTGCTCTTTTGTATGCAGCCGCCCTTCTTGCAAACCCAATAGTAAGGGTCTCGTAGTCCATCTGAATACCTGTTTCGCTTTTTACATAGTCAATCAAGGCTTTTTTAGCTCGCATGTGCGCAGACCAGAGCTCATCGTTAGGTATACGCTCTACTCTGACAAAAAGCTCAGGTTCATTAGCCCAGCCAGGGATGTATTTGTCATAAAGCTCTCTTAGAGACTCACATGTCCATGTATAGGAGTGAACACCGTTTGTTATAGAGGAAATCTCATATCCCGGAAACATACCCATCGAGACATCCCTGTGTTTTTTTGCCACTCCGTTGATGTATTCGCTCAGGTTGAGTCCAAGGAGGGTCATATTAAGCTTGTTTTCGCCTGCCAACCTTTTAAGAATCTTACTGGGAATGACCTCACCGAGCACATCGGATACAAGCTCATAGGAGAACCTGTCGTGCCCTGCCTCGATAGGCGTATGGGTCGTAAACACGCAAAGATCCCTAACCTTTGGTATGTCCCATACGAGGTCCTCATCCCACACCTCCTCTATGTCCCTTTTATATTCCTGAAGAAGCTCGATTGTAAGAAAACTTGCATGACCCTCGTTCATATGATATTTTTTTATCTCGAATCCAAGCTTATAGAGCATTCTCACTCCACCTATGCCCAATATTGCCTCCTGCTTAAGCCTGTACCTTTCATCTCCGCCATAAAGGTAATGTGTAAGTTCCCTGTCTTTAGGGATATTGGTGTCGATGTCTGTGTCTAAAAACAGAATCGGCAATTTTCCGCCAGTTATGCTTTTCTCTACATAAAGCCATGCCTGTATGGCAACCTCCCTGCCCTCTAATCTTAGGAAAACCTTCTCAGGCAAAAGGGACATGAACTTTTTAGGCTCCCACTCGGCAGGATGCTCTGTCTGGGCTCCTGTGCTATCTATATCCTGCTCGAAATATCCCTTTCTGCTTAAAAGAGTTACTGCAATCATTGGCAGTTTCATATCAGATGCAGACCTGAGGGTATCTCCTGCTAAGACTCCGAGGCCCCCGCTATAAGTGTGGATGTCATTGTGTATGCCTATCTCCATGGAGAAATAGGCAATTCTGGGCTCTTTCAGAAACTCTGTTATCTCATGGTTATTAATAGCCATAGTCTGATTATTCTATCACAGACCCCTTATTTCTGGGGGTTTACTCCTTTTCCGCTTAGGTTTGAAATCCTCTCAGTGCATTTTACGAAATCTAATTTATTAAAATTCATACAGCCATTACAGGATATGCAGTCTGCCCCTTCTTTGCCCTCTTTCATTAGATTTGGAAGATTCGGCTCTCTTATGAGTGGTCTTGAGATGCCAATGAGGTCTGCCTCTCCTTTGGTAAGGACATCCTCCATTACTGCCTTTGAGCGCATTCCTCCTGTAAGTATAACAGGCGTTCTGAGCTTGCCTTTAAAAAGCCCGCCTGAATCTCTGAGATAAGCCTCCTCGCTAACTGTCTTGATATCAGGTCTTGAAGTCTTAATTCGGGATTCCCTCATTCCCGAGCTTATCTCGATAGCATCGATGCCCAATGCCTCGAGCCTACTTGCAATCCTTAGAGCCTCATCAGGCTTAATCCCATCTAAAAGGAGGTCATCCGAATTGAGCTTTATGAGCACAGGGTAGTCTTCTCCTACAGAGTTTCTTATTACCTTATAGACCTCCTCTACAAAGTGAAAGCGTCTTTCTTCATCTCCTCCCCAGTAGTCGTCCCTGATATTCGTATGTGGCGAAAGGAAACTGCTTAACAGGTAGCCATGTGCGGCATGAATCTCCAGTGCATCAAACCCTGAAATCTGTGCCCTTCTTCCTGCCTCCCCAAAGGCATCGATAATCTTCCATATCTCGGCATCTGTCATTGCCTTAGGAAGTGTCTTTGACGATGGGTCATACACCGAAGAAGGCGCAATAGGCTCAGCACCACCCAGAAGAAGTAAGGGGCATTGCCTGCCTCCATGGGTAAGCTGAACTGTAATGACGCCTCCAAGTCTATGGACAGAATCCGTAAGGCGTCTTAAGCCATTGATGTAAATGTCGCTATGGATGCAGAGCATCTTTGGATGAGACCTGCCTGATGGATGAATTAGTGCAATGCCTGTAATGAGCATCGCACTTCCACCTCTTGTGAGGTCTTCGTACATCTCTATCAGGAAGTCCGTGACAAAACCGTCTTCGTCTGCCCTCTTCTCATAGGTTGCGGCACGGACAATGCTATTAGGAAGGGTAAGTCCTGAAAACGAAAATGGCTCAAATAGCATAAATCCTCCTTATCTTTAGATTTTACCATGCCACGCAAAGAAGGGTCACACTCCTCAGACAAGAATTAAATATCCAGATTGCATTTAAAATGCAAAATTGCAAGAAAAAAATCAATAAGTTTCAGGGGTAAAAATCTGAAAAAGAAAAGCTCCCCGAATGTGGCAGGTTTAGAACCCTAAGGGGCGAGGCAGAACCTGTGGTCTATTTCCGAATCATCCACCTAACCCATCAGAATGACGGCAAAAATGATTATCGGGTTGATGTCGTTGATTTCAGGGGAAGCGTTTACAGGTAGTTCTTATTTCACATTCTCGGCCAGCCCATAAAACTAACCCCTGAAAGGAAAAGACAGAGGTCTAAAAGACATGGCTATCAGCAATCTTGTGGCTCAACTTTTTACCACAAGCACCGGGCACGGGGCATTCTGGAGGACCTTGTTTAGGACGCCTCCGCCGAAGAGCTTTTTTATCCCTTTTCGACTGCCTTCTCCCATTATTATGATGTCGCATCTTTCCTCCAAGGCAGCGGATTTTATCCTCTCGGGGATATCGCCTTCTTCGACCCTCACCTTGACAAAAACCCCTTCCTCGCCAGCAATGCCTTCAACCTCGGAAAGGGAGCTGGAAATACCCGAATTCAATACATCTTCGATGTTCTTGACTCCGGTAAGGTCTAAATCGCCCTCATAAGGGGGAATTACCTTAATGACGGTTATCCAGCTTTTCTCGTCGCTTGCAAGCTTAAGACCATGCCTTAAGACATCGAGCGAGCCGTTTACGGCTATCAGAACCTTCCTGCAACCCTTCATGCTCTACCTAACCACAAGCACCGGCACCGGGGCATTCGCGATTACACTTTCGGCGGTGCTGCCGATTACCGCCTTATCGAGCCCACGCCATCCGCTGCTTCCCATGACGATAATGTCGCTCTTGATTTTCTTAGCCGTCACAACTATCCTTTCTCCCGCATGCCCTTCTTCGACGATAGAGTTGATCAGTACGTCGTTTTCAGATGCCATCTTTTCAGCCTCGTCGATAATCTTCTTCGCCTCTTCGAGGAGCCTTTTCCGGATTGAGACGGTCATGAAGAACTCGACCATTTCCTCATACCGCGGTATGACATAAAGCACGGTTATAGATGTGGGATTAAACCTTGTGAAATCAAAAGCCCTGCCAATGGCTTTCTTTCCGGTCTCGGAGCCGTCAAAGGGAACCAGAATGGATTTGTACTCTCCAGTGCATTCGACACAAGGCCGCTTAACAACAAAGACATCGCACGGGGCATCCAGAATCACGCTTGATGTCACGCTCCCCATTATCAGCCTTTTAATGCCCTTTCTGCCGTATGTGCCCATAGCTATGAGGTCAGCGCCTTTGCCTTTTGCCACATCTATGATTACATGGGGGGCCTCGCCTTCGCATATGAAAGAGTCTATCTCGATTCCAAACTCCGCCGAATACCTCTCTTTTGCCTGGTAGCAGATTTTTTTGCCAAACTCGACCCTCCGCTCAATCTGGTCGGGAGCTATGCCAAACTCTTCGGGGTCGAAGTACGCGGCATTAACAAGGGTGATATTTCCCCCATGTCTTTTGACCCAGTTAGAGACCTCGACGAGAGCCGCCTTACTATATTCGGAATCGTCGAAGCCAACTATAATATTCTTAAACATATTAGTGCGCGCCTCCGCCCTTCCTGAATATTAGGCCCACGCCAAAACCCGCCCCGAGCGCAATGGCTATCGATATTATCCCGTAAAGCGCGCCGTTTTCCTTTGCCATTCCCGCAAGAAACTTTATAAGCCCCACTTGCTCCACGAGCACCGGCGTTTCCGCCTTCTCGACTATATGATTGTCCTTAACGGCATAGACCGTGACGGTATAATTTCCGGGCGAAGCCTCATAGGGCCAGTCGAGCTTTATGGAGAAGTCCTGAGTGCCTTTTTCCTGTGATAAGGCTATATTTCCCGTCGAGGTGTAGTAAAGCCTTGACGACTCCTTGAACTTTACGAACTCCTCAAACCAGTTCGCCCTCTCGGTTTCGTCCTTGACAGGGGTTATCTCCATATGCTTCCCAATGGCGGAATAACCGATGGTGTTGGCATCGGCTTCCTCGGGGCTGAGCATCTCTTGGAGCCTTTTTGTGCTGTGGAGGAAATAGAGATTCGGCGCGTGGTCGAAGTTGATTTCGCCAAGGTTCATCCACAAAAAACCTGCGGCCTTGCCCTTTTTCTTAAAGCCCTGATGCCCTTCCGGAGAGGAAATCTTGATTATCAGGTCGGAGTCCAGCTCGGATTGACCGCTGACGGTCACGGTGCTTCCATGATAGAAGAAATCCACTTTTATGTGGTCATGATTTGCCTTCAAAGTCAGGTTGGCCTCTGCCTTATGCGATGCCACAAGAAGAATTACGCCCACTATGAGATAAGCCGCCGCTTTTAATAATGTTTTCATTAATGACCTCCAGCCTGTGCCAAAAGTATTGAGGGTGTGAGCGTAAGCTCGAAGATGATCTTTACGGTTACGATGAGCACGATCGCGGCAAGGAGTATCTTTAGTTGCTCGCCATTTAGCTTTCTTCCGAAAACCGCCCCTACCTGCGCTCCTATGGTAGAGCCAAAAAGGAGAAGCACCGCCAAAACAAAATCCACCGTGTGGTTGGTATATGCCTGAAGGAATGTGACCTCTATGCAGGTAAATAGCACCTGAAAAAGACTCGTTCCAACCACTACATGCATGGGCATTCGGAGAAGATATACCATAACCGGCACCATGATAAACCCGCCGCCCACGCCCATTATGGCGGCCAGCACTCCCACGATGCTTCCGAAAATTATCGGCAGGAGGGCAGAGTGAGTGACCCCGGACTTCTCAAAATGCGTTTGAAACGGCAGAGACCGCAGAAACCTTGTTGTTTTCGATTCTCCCTTCGGTTCTTCTTTGAGTATTTCTTTTTTCCTTAAGCTCGAGAGGCTCTCAATGAACATATAAGTGCCTACGATGCCGAGCATAAGCACATATGTCATCTTTATAACGAAATCCGCATTGCCCATCGCCCTTAGGACATTGACACTCTGAACCCCTAAAAGCCCGCCAACGAAACCTCCTATCAGGAGATATAATCCCATCTTGAAATCCACATTGCCTACTTTCCAGTGGGCGTATGTCCCGGATGTGGATGCGGCCACTATTTGGTTTGAGTCCGTGGCAGCGGCAACGGTCGAAGGGATTCCGAGCATGATAAGTAGGGGCGTCATCAAAAACCCTCCGCCAACGCCGAATAAACCCGAAAGGAGTCCTACTGCGAGACCCAGCCCTACAGGTATAAGAATGTTAATACTGGTCAGTGCCACAGGAAGATAAAGAAACATTAAGCAGCCTCCACTTGTTTATTCATATGTGTTTTGTTTAGTCTCGCCAAAGTGACAATCGGCACCGATACGATTTTTAAAAGTTTTTTAAGGTCTCTTACAGCCATGCCGTTCCCCGTGATATCAGTGCCCAGAAGGACCAAGTCTATGCTTTTGTCCTGCTTTAACAAATCTCTTACAGCCGAAGGGATGTCGTCCGAAACCGCAAATATATTCAGGGTGATGCCCGAATCCTTGCACTTTTCCTTAATATCGTGCAGTTGTTTTTCTTCGTCTTTCTTGGATGCCTTGTCTTTCAACATCTCCCTTGCCGTTTCATCCTCGTTTGCCTCGGCAAAAGTAACTGCCGTCATAAAATCCTCGAACCTTTCGGATAATTTTTTCCTATAGACCATCAGTACCGCCATACCCCTCCGGGTCATCTTGACCAGTTCAAGGGCATATGAAAGGCTGTCATCCGAAATGCCTGCCGAAGAACTTACTACCAACAGATTCCTTCCCATTTTTATAGCTCCCTACTTAGAGGGATAAAGCACAAAGAGTGCCTGAATATAAGTCATTGAATTTATGGGATTATTTAAGGTTGGAGCCGGGGAGTGTTTATATTATGAACATAAGCGAGATACTTCTATTACGCTGGTAACTAATTGATACATTGCGATAATTAGGCCATGAGAGCTAAGCAGAGGCAAGTGTTTATAATATGAACAGTTCGGCTTAGCGGTCTCTGTCTTCTTTCAGGATTTTCCAGAGGCTGGTTCTTGAGATGCCGAGAATTTCTGCCCCTCTTGACTTATTGCCGCCGAGCATTGCGACGACCTTCTCCGCATATTCCTTTACAACATCGTCAACGGTTTTTATTTTATTCGGGTCTATAGTTTCTATCTCTAATTCCCGTATGCCGGATGGCAGGCTTTCGGGCGTTATCAACTGGCTTTTTTCAAGGATGATCGCCCTTTCGATTATATTCTCAAGCTCTCTTATATTGCCAGGGTAACAGTAATTTAAAATGATTTCTATTGCCTCCTCGGAAAAGCCCTTTATCTTCTTGTTGGATCTCGGAAGATGTTTCTGAAGAAAATGTGCACTCAGGGGCTTTATGTCTTCCCTCCTTTCCCTTAACGGCGGGATGAATATTTCCATCACATTCAGCCTGTAATAAAGGTCTTCCCTAAACCTGCCCTCTGCGATAAGGGATTTGAGATTCTGGTTTGTTGCGGCTATAAACCGAACATCCGCTTTCAGCGGCATTGTGCCGCCAACCCTGTAAAATTCCCCCTCTTCGAGGATCTTCAAAAGCTTTGCCTGAAGGGCGGGCGTGAGATCTGTAATCTCATCGAGAAAAAGGGTTCCTGTGTCCGCAATCTCGACGAGTCCCTTCTTGGCGGACAGGGCCCCTGTAAAGGCGCCTTTTTCGTATCCGAATAGCTCGCTTGAAAGAAGCTCCTCTGTAAATGTCGCGCAGTTAAGCGAAAGAAACGGCCTTTCTTTTCTATCGCTTGTGAGGTGTATTGCCTTGGCAATGAGGGTCTTCCCGACCCCGGTTTCACCCGTAAGAAGCACATTAAAGTCAGAACCCTTTATGCTTTCAACCGAATCGAGAACCTTTTTCATGCCTTCGCTTTTTGCGATGATAGTCAGCTTCTTGTCTATATCGAAATAAGTCTTCAAGGCAATATTTTCCTTTTTAAGTGTTTCCAGCTTTTCGATTTTTTTAACCCTCATGACAAGGTCGTCAAGGTCAAAAGGCTTTGTGATGTAATCGTATGCGCCCTTTTTCATCGCTTCTACGGCCGAACTTATGCTCCCGTAGCCGGTGATGATTATCACCTCGGTGTCGGGGTGCTTTTCTTTTACTTTCCCCAGAAGCTCTATCCCATCCATCCTCGGCATCTTGATATCGGTTATGACGATGTCGTAAGGGCTTTTTTGAAGCTTCTCCAGCGCATCGATGCCGTCCTTCGTCCCTTCGGCAAAGTATCCTTCTTCTTTCAAAGTGTCGAGAATGTTATTGAGGGTGATCTCTTCGTCCTCGGCCACCATGATTCTTAATGCCATCTATTCCTCTTTTAATGGCAGCGTGATAACGAAAGTGGTACCTTTCCCTTCCGCGCTCTTTACCTGAATATTTCCGCCATGCTTTCTGATGATATTATAAACGATGGCAAGACCCAATCCTGTCCCCTTGTCTTTTGTAGTGAAAAAAGGCTCGAATATTTTCTCGATGGTTTCCTGAGACATGCCCTTTCCGGTATCCGCAATCCTTATTATGAGGGTATTCAGCTTATGGTCGGGTTGCATGCTTGCGGTAAGGGATCCCTCGCCGGACATCGCCTCGACGGCATTTTTGAAAAGATTTATAAACACCCGCTCCATCTGCTCGGGGTCAACGGAGATATCTATTTTATCGCTGAAGGATTCCAGCGAAAACCTGACCCTCTCGAGTCCAACAACATCCGATATCTGAGAATACGCACTCCTTATCAGTTCGTTCAATTCTATCTTGCGGGACTGGGGCTCCCTGCTCCGGGCAAACTCAAGGAGTTCGCCCACGATACTCTTAACCCTCACTGTCTGATCGAATATGTCATCCAGACCCTTCACGATAAAAGGCGGATATTCGTCTCCCGCTTTTTTCTTAAGCCTCTGTGCAGTGGTGTATATGTTGCTTAACGGGTTATTGATCTCATGGGCCACACCGGATGCCAGAGCACCGATGGCTACTAATTTTTTGCTCTCAAGGAGATCCTTTTCCTTTTCTTGAAGCCGTTCCTCCATGTAATTGAATCTCTGTATCAGGACATCCACTTCGTCCTTGCCCTTGAGCTTGCCAAAACCCGAAATATATGTAAAATTCCCCTCGGATGCCTCCTCCACGGCTTTTGTCAGAATACTCATCCGCCTTATAATCCCACGGCTTATCATCAGAGAGATTCCGAGGCCTATAAGGAGAAAAAGCGGTAGCGCAAACAACATCATGGCCTGTGATAAATATACGGCCCTGTTGGCCTTTGTCCTTGCAGTTTTATCGAACTCTTTGGAAAAATCAATCATCTCTTCCCCAAGCTTCCTGAGGATGCTAATCTCTATGTCAAGGGCATTGAGATTTTTAATCGTACTATGGTTATCGGGGAGAGAATATAATTTCTGAAGCGCCTCGGCGCTTATGAGAGGGCTTTCCAGAGACGCCCCTTCTATAAGCCATAAAAAGATGGGATTTTGCCTTCGGGATTTATTGATTTCCGAAAGTTCATGCCATAGTTCCGCTACAATGTTCTCTATCCTGTTAAACCTTTGTTCATATTTATCAATAGTGGCCTTCATCGCCTGAAGCTTCCTGCCGCTTCCCGACGAATCACTTTCTCTAAGAAGCGCATTTATTCCCTTTAAGTAGACATAGACGGCTTCGAGTTCTTTCGGATTCCTGTAGAGGAAATAATTCTTTTCATGTCGCCTCAACTGAAGGGTCTTGCTCCGGATGGAATCCGACAGTTCGAGAAACCGTATCTCTTTTCTGATCTCGATGAAATTCAGATATCCGAACAAAACGAGAAAGGCTATTATAGAGCTGCTTAAGACAAAACCGAGCGTTATTTTCTTTCTGAGCGTCATATCGTATTTTATTATACGCCAGTTCAATGAGGAAGTGCAACACTTGGGGCTACGAAGGAGTTACCCTAAGTGTTTATGGAGAGACGATATAAGCAACTTAATTTGGAAGAGAGGGACAGGATAACGGAGTTGAAGGCAAGGGGTTTTAGCCTG
>JACQZC010000080.1 GCA_016207905.1 Nitrospirota bacterium
AATCGTCATCTCCCTATTTGCCTTAATCCTACTTGCAAATTCGCCAATGCTGATTGCAAAAGGCTCTTTTGTTGCATACCGAACTGTGTTTACATATTCTTCGATGGCAGTAATAGCTATATTTTGGCTTTTATGGCGTATATGGTATTCATTAGGGCAAACGAGGCTTAAACATATTCCAATTGCAATTATGGTATCCCTTACGGTTGCCTGCAGTGTCCTCGCATTCCGTAATGTTCTTAACAGTTCACTGAATGCAAACACAGAGCTGAATTTTGTCAGGCAGAAACTGTCAGAGGTAAAGGATTTCGGCAGGGTAAGGGATTTAAAGGTTATCTGTGCTCTGCGGGCATCTACATTCATTGAAAGTAAGCTTACGTATGAATTCAAATACAATACGACTAATTATGGCTGGGTGCCGGGAATCTTCAGTGCAGTGATGTCAGAGATGGGCATTAATGCATTAGACAAAAAGATTGGTATTTCGGTGTTTCAGATACATGAAGTCGTTCCAATAGATATCGCAACACTTGTTATTGACATGAATGATGCCCGCATTGGAAGAAGACCTGTAGGCGAGACTTTAATAATAACACAATTCGCTGGTTCTTCTAATGAAGCAAATATCCGTCTTATTTTTGACGGCTCACTGAGGAGGCATACACGATTTTGAGTTGGAAGCTCACCCAGCTAATGCCAAAGAGCTGGAGGCTTTTAGCATCTAACGATGGCATAAACTGGGTTGAAATAGACAGGCAGATAAATCAGACGGACTGGAAGTATAAATCATTCAAAGCCTACACACTTAAAAACCCGGTTGAGTATAAAATATATCGCTTTATCTTTGAGGAAGGAAACTCTAATATCTTGCACCTCTATAACATCAGGCTCCTTCCTGAGAATCAATAACTGAAATGTGGAACATAAGAATGAGGGGCTCATCTTCGGACCTTCATATCACAGGCGCAGAGGGCATTTACATGGAGTCCGAGCTTATGAAGGCAATAAAGAATTATGCAAAGAGGGCACTAACTCATTCAAAAGGAAAGCCTGATAAGATAGTGATTACACTGGAAGAGTTAAAGGAAAATCCATTGGTCGTTAAAGCACTTCCTGTATGCACATTGAACTCTACTTCTACGGCTGAGGCAAAAAGAATTGTCAGAAGGATACTTAGAAGCCTTGAGATATCTATGAATGCAATCAAAACAGGGCAATCTGTCATCGGAAGCAGGAAGCCTTTGAGGGGTGCCTCTATTGTAAGCAAAGACACGGGGATTCGTCTTGAGCCCGACAGGTCCAGAGGGGTAAGGGTCTCCAGAATAGGCATCGGGAAAACATTCCGAAGGCATCTTTCAGCAAGGCTTTCAAGGCATGGCATAAATACCGATACAGTCAAAGAGGCACTAATATTAGCCACAAAAATAGCATCTCATCCCGATGTCAGGGCAGAGCTTTGTATCTCTGATGACCCTGATTACACTACAGGCTATGTTGCCTCAAAAAACCTTGGGTATTTAAGGATACCTAACATAAAAAGCCATGGCAGTAGCTTAGGAGGAAGGGTGTTTTTTGTAAATGAAACTACCGATATAAAAGCCCTTATAGAGTATCTCGAGCTCTGCCCAGTCCTTATAAATGGTGTCTCTGAAATCAAAAAAGGCATGGTCTTAGTCAATGAAATCCTCGATAGCCCTTATAGGTAACCCTGTATCTGGCAGGTCATCGAAAAGGCTCCTGAGGGAAATCTTCCTTCTTATAAAATCAAGTGTTCCATCAACAAAGCTTTTCATTACAGAAAAACCCGGAGATGCAGAAAGACTCTTGAGAGAAGCCCTGAGCCTTCAGCCTGACCTTATAGTTTCGGCAGGAGGAGATGGCACATGTAATGAAATCATAAATGTAATCGCAGGCAGTTCTTTACCAATGGCAGTCATTCCACTTGGAACCTCGAATGTCTTAGCATTGGAACTCAAAATACCATTTAATCTAAAAGATGCTGTCTCAAAGGCTTTAACAGGCACTGCCCACAGGGTCTCGCTTGGGCATGTCCAATGTGAGGGCAAATCCAGATATTTCTCTTTAATGGCAGGTGTAGGCTATGATGCCAATGCAGTTTATGGCAGGGGGAAAAGGCTTTCTGGAAAAACTGCATACATATTTAGCGGCATAAAAAAATTGTTTTCATGGAGCCCCGATGAGTTGTCCATTGTAGTGGATGGCAATCCCTTCAGGGGTTATTCCCTCATAGTGAGCAATCTGTCGAGATACGGGGGGGACTTCAGGATTGCACCTGATGCAGACATAAAAAAACCAGTTCTTTATGCATTTATAATGCATGGAAAAAGGAAACTCGACATACTGAGATATGCCACAGGCATTATGAGAGGCAGACACCTTAAACTAAAAGACATTACATACATGCCTGCGACCTATATAGATATAAAGGGCTTTGCACGGATTCAGGTTGATGGAGACTATATTGGAAGGACCCCTGCAGTTATTGAAGCGATGCCTGATAGCCTGAGCCTTGTGTATTAGGGCAGAGTGTTTTTTTGTTGTGGATTTTTTATTTACATTTCAATTATAATATTAGCCTCAGGTGCCGAAAGGCTTAATAGGGAATCCCGTACTGGGGTCCCCCATCCCGACTATTCGGGATGGGGCTCAAATTCGGGAGCGGTCCCGCCGCTGTAACCGGGGACGAAACCCTGATGCCACTGTCCCGATGCTTCGGGATGGGAAGGTAAGGGGTCCCCAATCCCGATTATTCGGGATTGGGGGTAAAGTAGGATGAGCCGGAAGCCAGAAGACCTGCCTGTGAGGCTACGAGCCTCTGCAAAACAGAGGTTTGTAACCTAAGTAGTAGCATAGGCTTAAAATCTCCTTTGGAGTAGCCATGCTACCTTCTCGGTCGAAGAGGGGTAAGAGGATGAAGTAAATCAGGGTGCAATCCTCAGTCGCATCGACGGCTGGGGATTTTTTGTTTTATGGCAAAGATTACATTTATAACAGGCGGTGCAAGAAGCGGAAAAAGCACTCTTTCCATAACATTAGCATCCAAGATTAAAGGCAAAAAGGCTTTTATAGCTACACTAAAGCCATTAGACAGCGAAATGCGGTTAAGAGTTAAACTGCACAAAAGACAGAGAGGAAAAGGCTGGGATACATATGAAGAGCCAATCGAGCTCGGTATGCTTCTTAGGAGCTTAAGCAGTAAATATAGTTCAATCGTTATTGACTGTCTTACGCTTTATCTTTCAAACATAATGCATAAAGAAATGGACATCGAAAAACAGATAAAGGAACTCATTAATGCCATCCTGATTATTCGGGATTCAGGCTCGAATATCTTTATTGTCTCCAACGAAGTGGGTATGGGTATAGTCCCTGAAAACAAGATGGCAAGACGGTTCAGAGACATGGCAGGAATGCTGAATCAGAAGGTTGCTCGAATTGCAGATGAGGTGTATCTGGTCGTATCGGGTATACCAATTAAGATTTCAAATACAAAAAGGAGAGGGATATGCTGAAAGAGATTCTCGATAAGATAAAGCCAGTTAAGGCAGAGTATGCCGAAAAGGCGCAGTTACATCTTGACAACCTCACGAAACCGCAGGGAAGCCTTGGGATGCTCGAGGAGTTTGCAAAAAGGCTTGTCTCTATTACAGAGGGGACTATGCCTGTCATTAACAAAAAAGTCATTTTCACATTCGCAGGAGACCATGGAGTAGCAGAAGAAGGAGTCTCTGCTTTTCCTAAGGAAGTAACTGCACAGATGGTATTGAATTTCTTAAGGGGTGGTGCAGGGATAAATGTCCTTGCAAGACACGCACATGCAGATGTCTCAGTCATAGATATAGGAGTGGATTATGATTTTAAAATGGCAGAAGGACTCATCCATAGAAAGGTTATGCCTGGTACAAAGAACATAGCTAAGGGTTCTGCTATGACAAAGGATGAGGCAGTCAGATGCATAGAGGTTGGAATAGAGCTTGCAAATGAATATAAAAAGAAAGGCTATCACATCTTTGGCACAGGAGAGATGGGCATTGCCAATACAACACCCTCAAGTGCCATTGCATCGGTTCTCACAGGAAGACCTGTAAGAGAAGTCACTGGCAGAGGCACAGGCATCACTGAGGATAGCCTCGGACATAAGATAAAGGTAATAGAGAAGGCTATCGAGATAAACAAGCCTGACCCAAATGACCCACTCGATGTCCTTTCCAAGGTAGGAGGCACTGAGATAGGAGGCATTGCAGGGATATGCCTTGGCGCTGCATTAAATAGAATCCCTGTTGTTGTAGATGGCTTTATATCGACTGCAGGTGCACTCATAGCCTATAGACTTGCCCCAGAGGTCAAAGACTACATGTTTTCGGCACATCTCTCTCAAGAGGTAGGACATAGGGCAATGCTTGAGGCAATGGGCTTAAGACCAATACTTAATCTTGACCTGAGATTGGGAGAGGGAACAGGAGCCGCACTTGCAATGCTACTCATTGAGGCAGGACTTAAGATTTATAAAGAGATGGCTACATTTCAATCTGCAGGTGTAAGTAACAGGGAATGAAAAGACTTATGATTGCACTTAAGTTTCTAACGATTATACCGCTTAGAAAGGACATGACGGTATCTGTGGCGGATATCGTAAAAGGCATACCCTTATTCCCTTTCGTAGGTCTTATTCAGGGCATATTGCTTGTGGCTATGGCTGTTCTTTCGGATATGGTATTACCATCCGAAATAACCCCTGCAGTCGTTATTTTGGTCCTCGTCCTTTTAAGTGGTGCATTTCACTTAGATGGGCTTTCGGATACATTCGATGCACTTGCAAAAAGAGGAGTGAGGGAAGAAAAGCTCATGGTGATGAAAGACGGAAGGACTGGTCCTGTAGGGGTTACTGCAATTGTGTTAACTCTCATGATGAAATACCTTGCGCTCAATGCCCTTTCCGAGTATTCGCTTTATTACTTTTTCATACTCCTTATGCCAGTGACATCAAAGTGGGCAATGCTCATAGCAATGTTTCACGGGAAACCTGCTAAGGATGAAGGACTTGGAAGGCTTTTTATAGAAGGCACAGGCTTAAGACAGCTCATACCTGCCTTCCTGTCTGTCTTTTTTATCGTCACACTGCCTGTAATCTCAGGAGCAATACTTACACTGCCGCAGTCCATGACTCAGATGGAAAAAGCACTTATATTGTTCATAGGAGTGATGGCAGTTCTTTATATAACGAGCCTTCTTTCGGTCAGGTTTTACAGAAATCGATTTGGCGGACTTACAGGCGACACTCTCGGTGCAATCGGTGAGCTTGGGGAGCTTATATTTTTATTCATGGCGGTCATATGGTCACGACTTTATATCTAATAAGGCATGGCGAGACAGAGTCTGCGGATGAAAAGCGGTATAAGGGCAGTATCGATGTTGCAATCTCTCTTAAAGGGCTAATGCAGATTAAAAAGACATCCACATTTATAAAGGCTCTGCTTAATGGTTCAAACATGAGGCTAAAAGCAGTTTACACATCTTCGCTTCAAAGGGCATTAAAGAGTGCCGAGATTATTGCCACTGGTAATGCCCTTAAGCCAATCGTAGTGCCTGAGCTCAGGGAAAGGAATTTCGGGGCATGGGAAGGCATGAGCTTCGATGAGATAAGGGCATCCTATCCAGATGCATTCGATTCATGGGCAAAAGACCCCATGAGGTTCAGCCCTATTGGAGGAGAAAGCACACTTGAGGTAAAAGAAAGGGTCATGAAGGTGCTATATGAGATATTAAAAGCTCATAACGGAGATGCAGTCTCTATTGTCTCGCATGGAGGCGTAAACAGGGTTATACTCTGCTGTCTAATGGGTATCCCTCTTGAGAATATCTTTAGCATAGAGCAGGACTATGCATCGGTAAACATCATCGAGTTTTACGATGGAGTTCCAGTTGTGAAACTCCTTAATGGAGTGCTCTATGGTTGAGATTCCGAAACAAGTTCGGAATGACAATAAAGATGCCATGCTGAATCCTGCCCTGAACTTGTTTCATGGGTTATTTCAGCATCTCCTTGAGCTTCAAAAAAGATTCTGGGCTTTGAAATCACTCGTAGTCAGTGCTTTACTGCTTTACTGCTTTACTGCAGTTGCACAGCCACCCAACCGCATTGTCTCTCTTGCACCCTCTGTCACAGAGACACTTTATGCCCTCGGTCTCGAAGATAGAATCGTAGGTGTAACCACATTCTGCGATTACCCTAAGGAGGCAAAAGAAAAGCCAAAGATTGGCGGAATGTCAAACCCTTCTTTAGAGGCGGTCCTCTCTCTTAAGCCCGATATAGTCGTAATGACTACCGATGGAAACCCAAAGGAATTCGCAGAAAGACTTCATTCCCTTAAGATAAAGACCTATGTAATGAGGGCAAGAAGAATACATGAATTTCCAGATGAGATTAGAAAGCTCGGAGACGCATTAGGCGTAAGGGAAAGGGCAGAGGCATTAGCAAAAGAGATGGAGGGAGCTCTTAAGGGATTAAAAAAACAGGTTCAAAAACCTAAGAAGGTAATCTTTATCATCTGGGCAGAGCCCCTTATAGTTGCCGGAGGAGGCACAACCATAAACGATGCATTGACTCTGATTGGCTATAAAAACATCGGAGATGCTTCGGCTATAAATTACCCAAAATACTCGATAGAGGAAATCATAAGACAGGACCCTGAGCTTATCTTTATCGGTGGCGGGCATGATGAGCTAAAAAAACTTTCAGCGAAACTTCTTTATAGGCTCAAAAGCACATCTGCCGTAAAAAACAAGAAGGTTTTCTATGTGAGTGACATGCTTTATAGGCTTTCCCCAAGACTCATAAAAGGCATAGAAGAGCTATCGGATGCCAGCTTAGAGATAGAGAAAGGGATTGTGAAATGATAAGAGTTTCACTCTTGGTTTTAGCGGTAATAGCAATATCAGGCATGGCTTTATTTTTAATGCCTGTGCCAATAAATCCGTTTTCAGCATCTCAGATGGAAAAAGAGATTTTGCTTTATATAAGATTGCCGAGGGTTGTAACCGCATTTCTTATGGGCATGTCATTGGCTGGATGTGGCTGTATACTTCAGGCTCTACTTCGTAATCCTCTTGCAGACCCTTACATATTAGGGCTTTCGAGTGGCTCTGCCCTTTTTGCGACAATAGGGATTATGTCAGGCAGTGCATTTCTTGGTGGATTTACAACACCTATTTTTGCCTTCATGGGTGCAATCCTTACAGGCATTATTGTAGGCATTATGGCATGGAAAAGGGGTGGGCTCTGGCCCGAAAGGCTTCTTTTGGCTGGTATTGGTGTGGGGTTTCTCTTTTCATCTGTCCTTATGCTTTTTATGAGTATCTCCGATGCCGAGGCATTAAGAAGGGCAACGCTCTGGCTCTTTGGAGACTTAGGCATGACAGATTGGTCATCTATCCCTTATGGTATGGCTTTTATCGGAATAGGGCTGTTTATAGCCATAAGAAGAGGAAAGGCATTAAATACACTTTTGCTTGGAGATGACCTCTCCCATAGCTTAGGGTTTTCTCCGAGAAAGGAGACAATACTACTTTTTACTTCAGTATGTCTTCTTACTGCCTCATCGGTCTCCTTAGGAGGTATGATTGGCTTTATCGGACTTTTAATGCCTCATATAATGAGAGCCATTACAGGCTCAGATATGAGAAGACTGATTCCTATGGCAATGCTTGGTGGCGGTGGGCTTTTGGTTACTGCGGATATGCTCGGTAGAACCCTTCTTAAGCCTGCTGAGATTCCAGCAGGAGTTATTACTGCAATATTAGGTGCACCTTATTTCCTTTACCTTTTAAGGAGGCGTGATGTTATCGGCTAAGGTGATATTGGAGCTTAGAGACTGCTCGTTTTCCTATATGGGAGATGACTTCATAGAAGGGCTTAATCTTCAGATTAAGGAAGGTGAGTTCATCGCACTATTAGGTGCAAATGGCTCAGGGAAATCCACATTGCTTAAACTCCTAAGTGGGATACTAAGACCACACGAAGGCAAAGCAATACTCTGGGGAAAGCCAATCTGGAGTTTAAAGGACAAAGACAGGGCTAAACTCATCTCATATCTACCACAGGTGCTCGATATATCAGTGCCATTTAAGGTCAGAGAGCTTGTGGAGATGGGCTTATATCCATATAAGAGCAACCCTCCGATGAGCCTTAACTCTTCGCTTTCAATGGTCAATCTTATGGATAAAAAAGACTCTCTTCTAAAGAATCTAAGTGGTGGCGAAAGAAGAAGGGCATTTATTGCAATGACCCTACTACAAGGAGCAGGGATTTTGCTTTTGGATGAGCCACTTCAAAACTTGGATATAAAATATCAGCTTGAGCTTATAAGGTTGCTTAAAGAGCTTAACTCTGAGAGGAATATCACAGTTGTCATGGCACTTCATGACATAAACTTAGCACTCAGGTTTGATAAGGTAATGCTTATTAAAGAAGGAAGACTTCTTGGTATGGGCACACCTAATGAGGTATTAACAGAGGCACTTCTTAAAGAGGCATTTGATATAAGCCTCACTGTAAAGAAAAACGGAAAAGATGCCTTTATAAGCTATAAGGAGGAATAAATGTATCTTTCTTCATGGAGTGGTGGAAAAGACAGTTGCCTTGCCTGCTATAAGGCAATGCTTGAAGGTTACAAGGTTGAATATCTCGTTAATTTCATTAGCAAGGAATATAAGAGGTGCTGTTTTCATGGTTTAACATCGGATTTGGTTAACGCACAGGCAAATTCTATTGGGATAAAACTTTTTCAGAAGGAAGTAAGCCCTGATATGAAAAAATATGAAGATGAATTCAAATCTGCTGTTAATGAGTTAAAGAAATATGGAATTAAAGGAATGGTTTTTGGGGACATTTATTTAGATGAGCATAAGGATTGGGTCGAACGGGTATGTAAAGAACTTGAAATCGAACCCGTAGAGCCATTATGGCATATCGACGCTGAGAAGATTGTTGAGGAATTTATCGATTCAGGGTTTAAGGCTATTGTCGTAAGTGCAAAGGCAGACCTGTTTGGAAGTGATTTTGTAGGAATAGAGGTTGATAGAAAATTCCTTGAACTCCTTAAAGCAAGAAATATCTGTCCATGTGGTGAGAATGGTGAGTTTCATACATTTGTATATGATGGACCTATCTTCAAAAGGCAAATCCAGATTACAAAATCAGAGAAGGTACTTAAGGAGGGTTTCTGGAAATACTGGTTTTTGGATATAAAGGAATATGAGGTTATTTAACTGCCATTGGCAGTTAAATAAGGCATATGAGGGGAATCCCGTGGAAACCGGGAACTGCCCCGCAACTGTAAAGGGAACGAAAGCCAGAAGCCACTGTCCCGAAGCATCGGGATGGGAAGGCTGGCGATTAGGATGCCCTGAGTCAGGAGACCTGATTATGCCTCATCAAAAATCCCTTCGCGGGAAGTGGAGGTTTTTATGAAAAGGTTTCTGGTGGTGTTTCTTATGCTTGTGATGGCATCTGCAGTATGGGCAGAAGAAAAAGTAAGGGTTGAAGAGGTTGTTGTAACAGCAGGAAGGATTGAAGAGCCTTCTCAAGAGACAACATCTGATGTAGTTGTGATTAAAGAAGAAGAGATTAAAAAGATGAATGTTCAATTTGTGGCAGATGTCCTAAGGCAGGTTAGTGAGCTAAACTTAATCCAGTCAGGTGGAAAGGGAAAACTTGCCAATGTGCTTATAAGGGGTGGCTCTTCAGAGCACACAATGGTGATGATTGACGGTATAAGAGTAAAAAGCACAACCACAGGCTCATATGATTTTTCAGACTTAACGGTTGATGACATAGAAAGAATAGAGATTGTAAAAGGTCCTCAAAGCACAATATATGGCTCCGAGGCAATGGCAGGTGTAATTAATATCATTACGAAGAAAGGTAAGGGTAAGCCTAAGACAGAGCTATCCTTTGAGGCAGGAAGTTTTAGCACATATAAGCCATCTCTTTCAGTGTCAGGTGGCACTGGGAAGATTAGCTATAGGCTTAATAGCTCTTACTTAAAGACAGATGGTATATCTACTGCAAAATCAGGAACAGAAAGGGATGGATACGAAAATGCCTTTTTCTCAGGAAAGCTTGGGATTAAGGTAAAGGAAAACTTAGAGCTTGAATTCACAGGCAGGCACTCATATGACCTTTCTGAGCTCGATGCCCGCTCATCGGATGACCCGAACTATATCCAGAGGGGATACCATTCAATGCTCTCAGGAAGGGGAAAACTCTATCTTTTTGACAAATGGGAACAGGTTCTTACACTATCCTCTATCAGGGATTCCCTTGAATATAGAGACCCTGATACATCACGGAATAACTCTGACATCTCAACTGGTATGGACACAGTAGACTGGCAAAATAACCTCTATCTGTCTGATTCATACACACTCACAGCAGGTGCTGAATACAGAGAAGAGCAAGGCGAAAACAGGGACCTGTCCAATAACACCTTGGTGTTCGATAAAATAGTGGACAATAAAGCTATTTACTTAAATAATAAGCTTAAGACCTTTAAAGATAATCTCATCCTCAATGCAGGTTTAAGATATGATGAGCATGAGACCTCAGGAGATAAGACAACATACAAAGTTGGTGCACTCTATGAAATAAAGCCCTTCTCAGCAAGAGTCAGGCTAAGTTATGGAACCGGGTTCAGGGCACCTACATTGAATGAGCTATTTTATCAGGACTCATGGGGCTCAAGTGGAAACCCGAATCTCAAGCCCGAAAAAAGCACTGCATGGGAAGTGGGTGCTGAAAAGGATATTGATAAGGCATCCATTAGCCTTACATACTTTCAGCAGGATTATGAAGACCTCATACAGTGGACAGAGGTCGCTCCATGGACATGGCAGCCTCAGAATGTAAGAAGTGCCTCTGTAAAGGGCATAGAGTCAAGTCTTAGCCTCAAGCCCATAGATATACTGAATATCTCCATGGGCTATACACATCTTAACACAGAGGACAAATCAACCCATAAAAAGCTTCCCCGTAGGCCCAATGACAAGTTCGCTTTAACAGGAGAGCTCTCAAAAGGAAAATACACCTTAAGAGCGGATTATTTATTTGTTGGAAGTAGAGCCGACTCTTCTAAATCAACAGGCGATGACCTTCCCTGGTATGGAATTGTGAATCTTAGTGGAAGCTATAATGTAACAAAGTCATTGAGTCTTTTTGGAAGAATAGAAAATCTTGGAGATGTAGACTATGTGGAGGCAAAAGGCTATGGAACACCGGGGAGGTCGTTTTATGGAGGGATAAAGGCAGTTTTTTAGAGTGTCCTTTTTCTGTCATTGCGAGCCGAAGGCGTGGCAATCTCAGAGATTGCTTCGGTCGTAACGACCTCGCAATGACAAATGAAGGAGAAAACGGAATGACAGGCTCTACTGCACAAGAAAGTCTATTGGATTTGAAATTATGGGCATCATTAAGGCATTAATAGTCTCAGCCATAGGGCATGTGCTTGTGTTTTCAGCCACAGGGCTTATAGCACATTCAGGCACAGGCTCATCTCAAAAAGGAGATGTCTTATTCGTAGAGCTTAAAAATATAGATGAATCAAATGCAATGCCTGATAAAAGGGTTTCATTAGGCAAGAATGTTGTTAAAGAGTCAGCTCAAGTTGAGACTCCTGAAAAGGTATATTATCCACCCTCCCCAAACCCCTCCCGTCAAGGGAGGGGGGACACTGAAAGAACTCTCTCTGTCAGTGGAGAGGATATATATCAACCCTCTCCTCTTGTGGGAGAGCCTTTTATCCCCTCTCCCCTTGTGGGAGAGGGTGAGGGGGAAAGACAGTGTGCAGTTTTAGATGGCAAAGGAGACAATTACTCTGCCTTGCTAAGGGAGATAAGGGATGCAATTGCAAGCAAGGTCTCATATCCACTCATTGCAAGAAAAAGAAACATACAAGGCACTGTGCTTGCAGGGTTTTCTATCAACGAAAAAGGCATGCCAGAGGACATAAGGATTCTTGAAAGTTCAGGCTATAGCATTCTTGACAACGAGGCTATCAGGACAATTAAGAGGGCAGTGCCTTATCCATATATAAAATGGACTGTGGAGGTACCTGTAAGATTTAAGCTTAAGGAAGAGAGATAAGTTCCATAAAAGGACTGACTTTATTTCTGCCAGTTGTTTTTGCCTGATATAGTGCCTTGTCAGCCCGTTCAACCAGTATCTCTTTGTTTTCTGCATCCTGTGGAAAAGTCGCTATGCCAATGCTTATCGTAAGAGAAACATTTTTTTTCTCAACCTGAAACACATGCCTTTCAACAGCGGTCCTTATTCTTTCCGATACCTTTAAGGCAGTCTCGAGAGGGCATTCCATTAATATAGCCACAAACTCCTCTCCGCCATATCGGGCAATGAAGTCTATCTTTCTTATGTTCTTTGTTATAATGCCTGCTACTTCTTTAAGTGCCTTATCTCCTGCTGGATGACCGTAAGTGTCGTTGAATGCCTTGAAAAAATCTATGTCGCACATAATCAGTGAGACCTTTCGGTTAAACCTTTGTGCCCTTTGGACTTCCATGTTTAGCCTTTCGTCAAATGCACGGCGGTTATAAAGCCCTGTCAGGCTGTCTGTGTTTGAGAGTCTTACGACCTCCTGATGAAGGGCTATTTTTTCGAGGGCTAAGTTAGTGTGAATGCTCAGGCTTAAAAGCAATGTCTCATCTTCTGGAGAAAACTCATCATTCCCAATGCGGTTTGCAAGCATAAGTAGCCCTCCTGTTTGAGAGCCGTAAATCAGTGGAACAATGAGTATGTTTTTAATCTTTGGATGCTTTTCAGGAAATCCTCTAAATCCCTGTATTTTTGTTATATCAGAGCCTCTGATGGAAATCCTTTCTTCGATAACCCTTTTTAGGATTCCGCTCAGAGTGCTTTTACAGGCTTGGGAGGAACCTTCGGTTGTTGAATAAAACCCGGTCACCTCATTATTTTTCGTGGTAACGAGTGCAGACATCTCGGATTTAATAAGTTGTCTTGCTCCTTCGATGACTGTGTTTACAACTTGCTCTATATCTAACTCAAGGGCAGTCTTTGTCAATATATCATTAAGGACTGCCTGATTTCTTAGATGCTTACGCTCTTTCTTGAGAGATTCTCTAAGCCTCTTTATGATTAGCCCTAAGAATAAGGCAATGCCCATAAATATAAGAGACAGAATAGCTCCACTTAGCCCTAAAAATAAGGCAATGCCCAAAAATATAAGAGACAGAATAAATCCTATTAAGTACATACTTATCCGAGTGCCGTTATCCTCTTAAATAGTGTTTCCCTGACCAATCTGTCAACGAGCATCTCTGCATGGTTGACACAGAAGCTCAGGTGCTCATCTGCAAATGGAAGAATAGAGCTTTTTAGGGAGACAAGTCCGTCTCCTTTGCCTTTTGTCATCTCCTCTGGAAGCCTTCCTTTAAGGAGTTTTCCGAGGCTATCTAAAATGGATATGCCGGCTATGGTTATAAATGTAGGGTTAGTTCCTCCGGCTGAAACAGAGTATATGCCTTCATGCCGTGTGTGCTTTAATGACTTAAGGAGTGGGGAATCGGGAAGGAGTTCCTTTACAGCAGTGCTTTCGAGAAGGTCAAGGATTTTTTTAAGTGTCTTTGTTACCTTTCCTTTTTCTTTACCGGGGATAATGGGCTTAACGATGTTAGAAAGAGAAGATGCATAGACCGCCCATCTTGCCATAGTGCTTCCATGATGAGGTGTTGAAAGCGTTATGAGAATGGCTGTGCCATCTGACTGCCTTAGATTGTCAAGGTATTGCCTTGCAATCAAGCCTCCTCTACTATGACCTATTAGGAGTATGCCTGTTGTTTTGATGTCCTTAAGGAGACCGATTACGGCTTTTAGCTCATCAACCGCTATATCCATAGGTCCAACAGGTCTTGACTGACTCCATGTGGCAACTGTATAGCCAATGTCCAAAAGGTCATGATAAAGAGTCCTCATGCCTTTAGGCTCTTTGACGAGCATGCTTAAAGGGAGCAGTCCGCCAAAGAACTTTGCCTTTGAAGGAGCCGACCATATATCTTTGTCCACACCGAGGCCATGTATAAAGATACAGGCAGGCTTATCAGCCCTTCCAGTATGATAAACAACATCGAGTTTCATGGTGCATTACTTTATAATGGTTTCGATCCCTAATCTTATCATCATAACTGCTATGGATGCTAAAAGAAGAGACATAATCTTTGACAGGGCAGTGATGCCGTTTTTGCCCAAGAACCTTACGATTCTCTGTGCGCCCACTAAAGAAAGATAAACGACAATCAGGTTTATGATGAGCGAGGTCAGTGTTGGGAGCACTCCGTAGTGGTCGATGAGGACAAGGATTGTCGTAAGTACCGCAGGACCTACTATTAAAGGGACCCCCATGGGCACAACACCCACCGTCTCAGGGGTCTTCGTAAACTTAGCCCTTCGCTCATTTCTTGTGAAATCCAGAATTGCAAAGACTAAAAGAACAAGCCCGCCTGCTATCTTGAAGTCTGAAACGGTTATTCCCAAAATCCCGAATATAATCTCGCCAACTGCTGTAAAGGCAAGGCTTACAACTAAGGCAGTGATAACCGACTGTCGGGCAATGGCTTTCTTTTTACTCTGTGGGATATGCTCTGTCATGGATATGAATATTGGAAGTATCCCAAAGATACCTATGGCAACGAAAAGTGGTATAAAGGTATTTGGAAGGGATTTTAGAAGCTCTGTCATAAAGGGATTATAGCAGATAAACAATGGGGTGCAAATACCTTGTATGGGTTCAGGACATATGAGACAAGTTATATCCCCCTCACCCTCGCCCTCTCCCGCAAGGGGAGAGGGAAGTATTGAACAAACTCTCCTGAAAAGGGGAGAAGATGGATTCCGAACAAGTCGGAATGACGGAAAAAGAGGGGAAAAATAGAGAAAACCATAGTTCATTTTTTACTTGACAAACCCAAATCCATCTTCTATACTACTAACTATAGTTTGAATAGATTACAGGTTATAAATAATGGTTGAGGAGATGCCCTTCGACAAGCTCAGGGCGACAGGC
>JACQZC010000081.1 GCA_016207905.1 Nitrospirota bacterium
ATATGCGACCTGCTTAAGACATTGCCTGGGGTGGGCGATATAATCTCGATGCTTATCAGGTATGAAGTGGCTGCCCTGTTTTCTGTCTAGCCGAAAGGGCTCTTAGAATGATTAGGAGGTTGCTTTTTCTTTTTCATAGCTGACTTTAATCCTGAGGGTATAGGACATAATATTACAGGTTTCATTAGTAAAGAGGGTAGCAGATTACTCTGCCACCCTCTTTGAGTTTACTTTTCCTATTTCCTCTGGTCGTGAGGCACTCTTACCACAGCAAATGCTGTTGTGTTATTCCCTGCATTATCAGTTGTGATTATTGTAATCGTATATCTACGACCATCTTTATCATTCCCATTTCTCCATGCCTCTAAGGGAATCGTTGTATTAAATCCGCTGACCTCAGGTTCAATACTCCCATATTCATCAGTTACAGTAAAGACTACAGAAGCTACCCCTGATAGACTATCTTCTGCACCACCGCCTATTGTTACATCCACAAGCTTATGATTTGGAGGCCATAAGATTGAAGGGTCTGCTGTTAAGTTTATAACAGGTGGAGTATTATCTATCCTTACAGTAATGCTTTTTGGGGTCTCCATGTTTCCTTTATTATCAACCGAGAAATAGGTTATCTCATACACTCCCTCATCCTTGATAATAATGCCTGCTGAGGCTCCTGAAACAACTGTCTCCACACCATCTATAATATATGGACTAATTAATGTTTTAAATAGATTTGCAGAAGAAGGCTATAGCATCCTCATTACAAATTACGATGAGGAGATATGAGTTTGTGCTTAATAGGTATAACTTCTATTGTACCCCTAACTCTTTGAGCTTTTTCCAAAGGGTAACCCTGCTTATACCGAGGTGTCTTGCTGCTAAGGTTCTGTTACCTTTATAAGTGGATAAAACTGTGCGGATGTTTTCCTGCTCGGTGGAGTCTCTGGAGGCAGTGGTCTCCTTGAAGATATAATCCGGGAGGTTTATTATCTCTAAGGTGTCTGATTTACAGGTTATGGCTGAGTGTTCAAGGGCGTTTATAAGCTGTCTTACATTTCCTGGCCAGCTATAGTTTTCCATAAGCTCCATTGCCCTCGGGCTTATTCTTTTTATATCTTTTCCGTTTACGAATGAAATCTTCTTAAGGTAGTGGGCTACGAGTGTGGGAATGTCTTCTTTTTTTTCTCTGAGCGGAGGGGTGTTTATTGTTATGGCATTTATCCTGTAAAGGAGGTCTTCTCTGAACCTCTCTGTGGCGACTAACCCAGGGAGGTCCTTGTTCGTTGCAGAGACGAGCCTTACATCAACAGGTATTGACTCATTGTCTCCTACACGCTCAACCACTTTTTCCTCAAGGACATTAAGGAGCTTTGCCTGCATGAAGGGTGGCATATCCCCTATCTCATCAAGGAATATTATTCCTTTGTCTGCTGCCTCAAACCTTCCAATTCTATCTATGAGGGCTCCTGTAAAAGAGCCCTTCTTATGGCCAAATAGCTCGCTTTCAAGGAGGTGCTCATTCAAAGAGGCACAGTTAAGCTGTAGAAAAGGACCTTCTTTCCGCCTGCTCAGTGCATGTATCGCCTTTGCAACGAGGTTTTTTCCTGTGCCACTTTCACCGCATATAAGCACAGGTGCTTCGCTTTCTGCAGAGTTTCTTATCTCCTCATAAAGCCTCTGCATTGCAATACTTCTACCCAGAAGCCCCATGAACCAGGACTCCTGCCTGAGTTCATGCTTAAGCTCCTCAAGCTCAAGTTCCTTAAGATAAAGGGCTGTTATATCTGTCATTGTCTCAACAGCTCCTATTATCTCGCCCTCGTGTCTTAACACTACTGCATTCTTAAGGAGATAAACCGCCCTTCCATCCTTTGTCCTGATTCTACAGCGTTTGTTACAGATTGAGCCCTCTTTAAATAGATTGCATCTCCTCTGAACACC
The DNA here is from genome assembly GCA_016207905.1 of Nitrospirota bacterium. Taxonomy (NCBI): domain Bacteria; kingdom Pseudomonadati; phylum Nitrospirota; species Nitrospirota bacterium. The sequence goes on from JACQZC010000081.1 coordinate 1,942, forward strand.
CGACTTTGTTAGCACAACACATGTGTCGCTATCAAGGATTGTGCAGGATTTGCCTACTGCCTCTTCCCTCTTAAACCCTGTCGTCTCTTCGGCTGCACGATTCATGAAAAGGATTTCACCTTCCTCGCTCACAACGATGAGTCCATCCCTCATGGTCTCAAATATATTTATGAGAAAATTCGGGTCTTTTAATAATCTTTCAAGTATCATACGCTGTTAACTGTTAACTAAAAAACATTAACATATTTAACAGTTAACAGTCAAGCTAAAATTAGTAGACAATCTAATATGTTGAATTTTAAGGATTTTCCTTTTTCCCTTACCTGGCACAGGGTTTGCTTTCTAAAGATTTAGAAAGGAGGATAAGATGAAAAAGGCACTGATAGCAGTAGATGACACAAAGGGCTCAAGGGCGGTCCTTACTACATACCATAACCTTGTTAAGAGACCTGAAGAGATTGTGCTTCTACATGTTCAGAGGCTTGAGGGAAGGTCTCTTATGACTGCAATGCTCAGTGAGGCTGAGATGTCAACCCTTAAGGAGTCCCTGAAAGGCACAGAGCATAAGGACAAGATTGACATGCTCGCAAAAAGGATAATTACCTACTATGAAAAAGAGCTAAAAGAAGATGGAGTCTTAATAAGGACTCTGATAAAGGAAGGAAACCCAGTAGATGAAATCCTTAATACTGCTCATGAGGAAAGGGCAGAGCTTGTAATCTTGGGTAGTGGAAGAAAGGGCTTTGACAGACTAATCACTGGAAGTGTTGCGAGGGAAGTAGAAAAAAGGGCAAAGGTGCCTGTTTTAATAGCAAGGCAAAGCCTGATGTGTGTTGAGCCCTATAGTTGGGCTGATGCATATGCTGCGGTCTCGGTCTTTGGGGTAGTTGCCCTTGTCCTTTTACTCTTAGGGTTCCTACTCTAAGGGCTTTAATGAGAAAAACGGCCATTGGCCTGAAATAAAAAGGAGGATAAGATGAAAAAGGTATTGATTGCAGTTGATGACACAATGGGTTCAAAGGCGATACTTTCGGTTTACAACAACCTCGTAAGGAGGCCTGAGAGCGTAGTGCTTTTGCATGTGCAAAGGCCCGGAGGAAAATCCCTAATGTATGAGATGCTCGGTGAGGCTGAGATGTCAACCCTTAAGGAGTCCCTTGAGGGGAGCGAACATCAGGCAAGGCTTGACGAGCAGGCTTATGAGATTTTGAGCTTCTATAAGAAGGAGCTTGAAGATGGCGGGTTGGTGCCGATAAAGACTGTTATAAGGTGGGGACATCCTGTTGATGAAATCGTCAAGGTCGCCTCTGAGGAGAATGCTGACCTCATAATAGTAGGCTGTAATGGAAAAAGCAAGCTACATAAGCTCGTCTCGGGCTGTGTTACAAGGGATGTTGAAAAGAGTTCAGGTGTGCCTGTGCTGGTAGCAAAAGCAAAAACAGGAGGCTGCTCTAAGGGTGAGAAGGCTTTGGGCTTAAGGGAGGCATATAATGCAAGGTAATGTCCTCTCCGTCCTGACAGCAGTAGGGTTGGGGCTTGCTTTAGGATATGTACTTCAGAAGGGAAGGTTCTGCCTGAATACAGCATTCAGGGACATCATATTCATTAAGGAGTTTACGCTCTTCAGGGCATATCTTCTAAGTGTGGTAGTCGCCATAATAGGTGCAAACCTCATGGAAGATATGGGCCTCATGATGACTGTCAGTCAGGGAACAGGAGAGGTCATTAAGACTGGACTTCTCAGGCAGAATTTTGTTCCGCTTGCAAATATCATAGGCGGTTTCATATTTGGCATGGGCATTGTGCTTGCAGGCGGCTGCGCAAGTGGAATTACCTACAGGCTCGGAGAAGGACAGGTCTCTGCACTGGTTGCGATTATCGGATTTTTCTTCGGTATTGTTATGGCTTCTGAGGGATTGCTAAGCCCTGTTCATAGATACCTGAAAAGCGTAAAAGTTGAGATCTTCGACAAAACAAATCCTGCTCTATGGAATATCTTTGGTGATGGAGCAGTTGCAAAATGGGCTACAATAGCGGTGTTTTCCATCGCTATAATGGCTTTTGTCTTTAAGGGCAAGCCAACTTTGCACAATAGTGGCTTTAAGGGCTATACATGGGCACTGACAGGCATCCTTGTAGGTGTCCTTACGATAGCTGGATGGTGGGTCTCCTCATACTTCGGGGGTATACCGAGAGGTCTTGCAATCACGACACCTATAAGGGAGCTCTTTAATGCTGTGCTTTACAAGAGCTCTCATTCTCCATTTCCTGAGTTCAGTTTCCTCGGAATCTTCAAAGGCACATGGGGTGTATTCTTTATTTTTGCTGTCCCTATTGGTGCATTTCTCAGTGCAATAAGGCTGAAAGAGTTTAAGTGGAAAATACCACCGGCACAGGAATTGCTTACAGTGTTTTTTGGAAGTATTCTCATGGGCATAGGTGCAATCACAGCAGGAGGATGTAACCTCGGTCATGGAATTACAGGTGTTTCAACCATGTCAGTGGCAAGTATAGTTGCAACAGCCTCTATAATCGCCGGCAACTGGACAATGGTCTACTTCAAGTTCATTAGACCTATGAGGTAGCTATAGCAAACCTTACAGGGAAACTGTAAGATTAAATAGAAAAGTAGAAAATAAGGAATCCTCGGCAACGGGGATTGTTTCCACTTTCTAAAAGGGGGTCGCCCGGCACAGGCGACCCCACCTCTTTTTTGAAAGTAAGGCTCTTTATTCAGACACCTAAAACCTTAGAAACGCTCCAATACTGCCTGCCTCTTTAAGCTCGGCACTTGCTGTGACTACCTCTATAATACTTCCCTGCTCAACTGCCTTCTGGGCTATGAGGTCAACGAGGTAGCCTACATCCTCCATCTTGCCTTTACAGTAAGGGCAGGACCTAAGCCCTTGTGCAGACAATGCCCTACAGCTTACACACGAATATCCCTGATATTTGAAGTCTCTCAAAAAGACGAGTTTCATCACCCTGCCTTCCTGAACAGCATTCAGAACATCGTCTATTCCAAGCACTGCCTTTTCGTTTTTTCTTGCCCTTTGGATAAGTTCATTGACAGTGTCTGTTTCCTTCTGCCTTTCAAATGCCTCCTGAACTGGCTCTACCTTTTTAAGAATATCCGTATTGCCTTCAAACATCCCTGCCTGAAAAGACCCGATAATCCTATCTGTAACTGTTTTTGGAAGAAGTGCCTTTGTCATCGAGACAGCTTCCTCTCCTCCGGCTATGATGACCCTGCCTATGTATTGTCTTTTTATGAAGGAGTCCAATCTCTTTATCACATCTTTAAGATGCATTCCCACATGATATGCTATGTGCCTTTCGTAGTGGTTCTGAGAAAGGGCAAACCAGCCGCCTTTTTTGTGCTTCCCCGGCACATCGGCAGTATGAACCTCTCCAAACTCTATTATCTCTCCAAGATGCATGACGAATATTCTTGCCGACTCCTTATCCACAAGCAAAACAGCATATCTTTGGTAGTTGTCAACTATATCGAGAAGTGGTTTTATATATGGCAGTTTATCCACTATAAGCTCACTTTTGAGCGGCACCGAGACATCGTACCTCCTCCAGAAGGAATTCTCAGCAGAGCTTAGAATCGAAAGCCCTTTTTTGAAATCCCTTCTATTTCCAAAGATATATGCATCTATTGCATCGAGGTCTGCCTTTACCTTTCTGAGGACTGTCTTATCCATGGACTCAATCGTGTCTTTCATCATATTCTTGAACCTGACCATGTATTCGCCTCTGGGATTCGTCACTGGGTCGACATTTAGATAAAGAGACACAAAATAAGAGCCGTTCCCATGAATCTTCGATATATCTTTTAGTTCTTCCCTGCTAAGCATTTGAACCTCCTTCTATGTTTCTGAATATCTCAAACACAGAGATGAAAAGCACAAGTGCCATAGGACCCATTATGAGCCCTATAAGGCCAAAGAGTTTAATCCCGCCAAGAACACTGAAAAATATAAGCAGTGTCGGCATCTTTGTCCTTCCACCGATTATCAAAGGCTTGAGGATGTTGTCAACTGTGCTGATGCCGAATGTGCCTATTGCAAGAAGGATAAACCCCTTTACAGTGTATCCCTCGAGGAACAGATAGATAACTGCTGGCCCCCATATAGAGAATGTTCCCATGACAGGCACAAAGGACATAATGGCTATTGCCGTTCCCCAGATGGAAGGAGAGGGTATGCCTAAGAAATAAAATGCAATTCCACCCATAAGTCCCTGAACAATGGCAACGACAACCCCTCCAAAGATTGTAGATACGACAATCCCCTTTATCTGCCTTTCAAGACGGTCTTTTTGCTCTTCTGTAAAGGGTATGTAGTCTCTAATCCTTTTTATAAAGTCAGGTCCATCCCTTAGGAAAAAGAATATAGTTAAAGACATGAATATAAAATTTAAAACTGCCGAAAGGACATTCTTAACCCCCTTTGTAACCCTCCCTATAAGCTCCTTCCCCAACTTCGATATGTTATCCACAAGGAGACTGTTGACATCTACATCCTGAAGCTGAAGCACTGACTTAACCCTTTCGACAACCCACGAGACCCTCGGGCCTTCCAGTACCTCCTTCAGGCTTTCCAGCTCTCCCCTGTCTATATAGCCTGAGGCTTCTTTAAGCTCGCCGACAAGTAGAAACGAAAGATAGGAAAAAGGCCCAAGGATAACGGATATGATTACAATCAGGGTAATCAGGGATGCAACGGATTTCCACTTTATATACCTCCTCGAGAATGCATAAACAGGATAAAAGATTATCGAAAGCACGATTGCCCATGCAATTGGAGTGAGAAAGGGCTTAAGGACCTGAAAGCTGAGGAACCCCAGCACTAAGACGAGGATTAAAAGCGTAAATAAGTAAAATCTATTTAAAGGCATATGCGGCCTTTATAAATAAGCTGAATATCCCAGAAGAGATAGCCTTGCTACACCTCTCTGGGTGCCATTGAACACCAAGCAGAAACGGATAGTCTTTCATATAAAAGGCTTCTATAAGCCCGTCCTTTGAGTTTGCCAAAACCTCAAGCCCTTTTCCGAGGGTCTTCACTGCCTGATGATGGGTGCTTCCTACAGTGTATGTGCCCGGCTTCAAGAGCCAACCTCTTTTGACGATAATCTCATGTTCCTCCCTATGGTTTATAGCATCAGGCAGTTGAGACTGTATATCCTGATAAAGGCTTCCTCCAAGGGAAACATTTATAACCTGCATCCCATAGCATATCCCAAGCAGGGGTTTCTTTAGCTTTATTATCTCACGAATCAGATTAATTTCAAAGTCGGTTTTTTCCCTGCTGAGGAGCTTCATATCGAATCTCTTGGGTTCGTTGTAATAGGAAGGATGCAAATCATCGCCTCCGGGAAGCAAAAACCCATCTATTCGGTCAATAGCTCGCTCAGACAGAGGTGGCATAACAACAGGTACCCCACCTGCCTTTAAAACCGCATCCACATAATGTCTCTTGAGCTTAAAATATCCCTCCTCGATATCCATTGTTATGCCGATCATTGGAGACTTACTGAGCAGGGAAGGTCTCTTTTTAAGCCCCATGTCTTAAAACCCTGCCTGGCATTTCGCCTGTCATCAACCTATCATCTAAGACAGGCACACCATTTACAATGACATGCAATATGCCCTCTGCTTTTTTATAAGGCTCATCGAATGTTGCCCTGTCAGAAATCTTATTTTCATCGAAGACCACAATGTCTGCTCTAAAGCCCTCCGTAATCTGTCCTCTTTTTTTAAGCCCGAATGTCTTTGCAGGTAGCATGGTGAGCTTATGTATTGCCTCTGGCATACTCATAAGCCTTAACTCATTCACATATCTTCTTAAAAACCTCGGGAATGTGCCAAAGCCCCGTGGATGTACCTTGCCCTTATGAGTAGTGCTATTGGTTGAGCGGGCTGAACTGTCAGAGCCGAGCATGCAAAATGGCAGTTTAAGAAACCTTCTCAGGTTCTCCTCGGACATAGAATAGAAAATCCCTCCTGCCCTTAACCTTTCATTTATAAGTATATAAAAAAGACAATCCACTGCCTCCATCCTTAGCTTTTTTGCAATATCTGCAAGGCTTTTCCCTTCCATCCATTTATTTTTTTCCGAGGCAGTTGTTGAGACCCTGACTGCCTGATAGTATTGGGTATCAGGGTGCTCGGAAAGAATCTCATTTCTTATTTTTCTTTTAATTTCAGGGTTTTTTAGCCTTTTTAAGACCTTTCCGTTTCCTCCCTCAAGTGCCCATGAAGGAAGGATTGAATCGAGGTCTGTTTCTCCTGCAATGTAAGGGTATCTGTCGCATGTAAGGCTTATGCCTTTTGCCCTTGCCTTATCTAACAGGCTTATGGCTAAGGCAGACTTATGCCAGTTTTTCTTTCCTGCTGTCTTTATATGGGATATATGCACCTTTGTGCGGTTTTCCCCTATGTCTATGACCTCCTGTATTGCTTCTATGAGCCTATTGCCCTCGCTTCTCATATGAGAGGTATAGATAAAAGGGTGATATGTTTTTCCCGAACGAACAAGCTCTGCAATCTCATCTGTATCCGAATAAACACCCGGCGGATATATAAGACCCGTTGAAAGACCAATTGCACCTGCCTTCAGGGAGCCTTCAAGGAGCTTTTTCATTGCCCTCATCTCTTTTGGCTTTGGTTTTCTGTCTTCGTATCCCATAACAGATGCTCTGAGATTTCCATGTCCAACGAGTGTTACAAAATTAATTGCAAGTCCTGTTTTCTCAAGCATAGATAGATATTGTTCGAGGTCTGCCCATCTTTCCTTGATGCCTAATTCCTTAAGCTCGGACTGTCTCTGCTTGAAAGCATCTCCAAGAAGAGGTCCTGCTGATAGCCCACAGTTTCCATTTATCTCAGTTGTTATGCCCTGATAGAGCTTGCCCTCTGCGCGAGGGTCTGAAAGCAAAGTGAACTCAGAATGGCTATGCGTGTCTATGAAGCCAGGTGAAACCGAAAAGCCTTTGGCAGATATAACCTTTTTTGAGCGAAAAGACTCTTTTGTTTTTTTGCTCACAAAGACGATAAGGCTGTTTTTAATCCCAATGTCTGCAATAAAAGGCTCTGAGCCTCTGCCGTCGTAAACCTGTCCTGCTTTTATCAGCAGGTCTAACTGAGTTTTCTCGGTATTACTGATTTTTAGCAAACTCCTGAACCGGCACTAAAGAGGAAATATATTTTTCAATGCCCATGACTATACCATTAGCAAGGTCTTCCCGATAACTATTCTTTTTAAGTAGCCTCTCTTCCTTTGGGTTACTTATAAAAGAAACCTCTACCAAAACAGAGGGCATCTTTGCACCCACAAGGACATAAAAAAGTGCCTGCTTTACACCGAGGTCTTCCACCTCCAGATACCTTTTTCCGAGTCCTGTAACAAGGGAGTTTTGAACAAAGTGGGCTAACTTGAGGGATTCATCCCGTTTGCTTTGAAGCTCTAAGGAGGCAAGGATTAAGCCAACCTCTGTCCGTGCCTTCTTCATCTTTCTAATGGATATAGAGTTTTCCCTTGCAGCTACCTTTATTGCCTCTTCATCGTCTGTCCAGTTAAGAAGATATGTCTCTATGCCTTTTGCCTTTCTGTTTGGGTTGGCATTGGCATGGATTGAGATAAAGAGGTCTGCGTTTTCCTTGTTGGCTATTTCTGTCCTCTGATTGAGCTCTAAGAACACATCTTTGTCCCTCGTGAGAATAACCTTATACCTCGTGTCTTCCTCGAGTAGTCTCTTTAACATCAGGGCAATGGAAAGGGTTACATCTTTTTCCTTAAGCATCGCCCTGCCTACTGCTCCGGGGTCATGTCCTCCATGACCTGCATCTATTACGATTGTAAGGGTACCTGCCTGTCTATAGTTTTTTCCGAATACATCTATAATGAGCCTATCAGGAGAGGATTCCTCTGAGATTTCTAATCTAGAGACACTGTCTTTGCCGTCGAACTCGATGACAACCCTCGAAACATCCTGATTGAACTGCCCTACCCTTACTGAATCTAAAAGCCTGTCATCAACCCTGAGGGTCTTTGAAATAGTTTTTGCAACTGTGCAGTCTTGAAGGTCAATATAAAGTCTCTCTGGATTCGAAAGCCTTCCTTTGGTAAATCCTATTTTGCCTGAAAGCTCGACAATAACCCTTGTATGTTCTTTCTCTATTGTTTGAAAGGAGACATTCTTTAGCTCTACCTTATCCTCTGCTTGAAGTGTAAATGGGAATGCAAAAATCAAAATCCCTATGAGTAAGGATGCCCCTCTCATACGGCTTGAACCGCAGTTATCTCAGGAATCTCCTTTTTCAGATTAGCCTCTACCCAGTTCCTAAGAGTTAGGGTTGACATCGGACATGTGCCACAGGCTCCAGTAAGCCTTACATAAACAATTCCATCCTTTATGTCAACAAGCTCTATGTCACCGCCTTCTGCCCTTAAACCAACCCTTATTTTGTTAAGGACTTCTTCAACTTTCTCTCTTAACATATTGCCTCCTAAGCATTTTCTCTTAAATGATAAATGATTTTTTTCTGAAATGCAAGGGGTTTTTTATCGTCGGTCAAACCACAGCAGGTACTGAAGTGAGATATATTACCGCTCTAATAAATCTTGTAATATGTAATCAGCCAGTTGATCTTATGCAATGTTTCCACATAATCAAGGACTCCAATCATGGTGATGTAAAATACAAGGTCCATAATACCTCTTCTAAATGCCCGAGGAGCAACCATTGCTACCTCTTCTTCCTTGAAGGAGGAAAATGAAGGGAGCAGACTTGGAACCTGCCTGCAATATCCTTCATAGTCTTCGCCATGCCTTCTCAGAAGCTCTTTCTCTTCCCTTCTTATCTGGAAAGGATAGTAGATAGAAAACGCCAGTAAAATAGTCAGTGGTATTGTAATCGTCTCTGTGCAGAAGCCCGCACCCAAGGAGGCAATAAGACCAAAAAGATAAAGTGGATTTCTACACATAGAATAAGGGCCGCTCGTTATTAGCTTTATATTTTTATTTCCCGATATATATGAGAAGCACCATGCTCTGCCAATTACCCCTACACCGACCAACAAGGCTCCTAATAGATAAAGAGACTCTTCAAATAAGATATTTCTCTCAGCCCATGCGTCATCGCCCAAAACATAAAATATGAAGAGCATTCCTGCAAACAGTTGGGTTAAATAGATTCTCCTGCTGATAAGGTTTTTGATAAAAAAATAATTTCCTTTATCCATTGTTTTCCTCCCCACTGACAATATTCAAGATATTAAATAATTGTAACATTTTTATCTAAACTCAACTGCCTCCTCCTTTGACACCCTCGGAGGTGGGGAGGGGATTTTTGATGGATAGCCAACAGGCACAATTGCAACTGCTCTAAGATATGAAGGCAGAGAGAGAACCTTAGAGACTTCTTTTTCCTGAAATGAACCGACCCAGACACTACCAAGACCGTTTTCGTAAGCAGTAAGCATCAAAGACATCAGGCTTAAAGAGACATCCTGAATTGAGTAAAGCTCTACCCCTCTTTCTCCGTATCTACTTGAGATTCTGCTGTCTGCACAGCCTATGACCACAAGAGGGGCCTCTGCTATGAAGTTTTGGCTTAATGCCGCAGATGCAATGTCCTTTTTAAGTCTTTTGTCTTTTATGAAATAGAATTTTCTTGACTGGAGATTTCCTGCGGAAGGTGCCCATATAAGTGCCTCTATGAGCTTATCTATCAGTGTCTCGGGTATATCTTTTTTCAGGAAGTCCCTTATACTTCTTCTTCCCCTTATTGCATCTGCTACATCCATAAAAAAACCCTCCCTTACATTTCTCAGTCCCCCTTACGCTAATTTAAGCAGTTTCAATCCAGAGGCTGGGTCAAACTCACGCCTTGCAGAAACACCCTTTATCTCCATGATAACTGCCTCAATCACAAGGAATGTCTCACTTAGCTCCCTGAGACAGCCCACCCTCACAGTGTCCCCTCTTGCAAATGCACCATGTATATGAACCTTGGGGGCATCTGCATCATAAAACACAGTGCCAACTGCCAGAATCTCATTTGGCTCATCAAGGGCTCTCCACATAGGCTCAGGTGGAAGGTCATCTTTTTCTGGACCAACAACTATCTTTGCCTTACGCATCCCGCCTATTACATAAACGAGCCCTGCCCTTATGTCTTCTTTTTTCGCAATAGACTCAAGACCTTCAATCAGATCGTCTCTATCATCGAATCTGATAACTATAATCCTGCCTTGACTGCCAATCTGATATTTCATAAAGCCTCCTAACTGCCTGTTTTACCACACAACCGACAAAACGCTCTCGATGTCTCCATGCAGTTTATTGAACTTGCACTCAAAGACCAGACAGTCCTTTGACCTATAACAGTATCCTCCCTTTATGACGACATGGACATGGACACCGCTTTTTTCTTTGTGCGGGCATGGCATGTGAAGCTTGCCTGTTGACTCGGAGAACTTCTTTGAGTTCGGCATTGTCCTTCTCATTAATATATTATACGATAAGAAAATAAGGAATTATAAGGGGGTTGGAGGTGGACATCCAAAAATCCCCCTCCCCTAAAAATTACGGTGAATTGACATTAAAAACACAGTAGTTTTAAACTCTATTCTTATGAAAAAGACCGTAGAAAGTGCAATCAGGCAGGCATTAACCTCTCTAAGCTGGACACTACCCCATGAGCTTTCTGTAGAGATAGAGTCTCCAAAGGTAGAAGCCCACGGAGACCTTGCAACACCAGTTGCAATGAGCCTTGCTAAGACCCTGAGAAAAAAGCCCATGGATATAGCAAGGGAGATAATAAGTTGCATCCCTAAACAGAGGACATTCGAGCGCATAGAGATAGCAGGTGCAGGTTTCATAAACTTCACATTCTCGAGGGAATTCCTTTATTTCTCTCTAAAAAGCCTTTTGAGAGAGAAAAAGAAATTTCTCAGGCAAGACATAGGTAAAGGGATAAAGGTTCAGATAGAGTTTGTAAGCGCAAACCCAACAGGTCCCCTTCATCTTGGACATGGAAGGGGTGCGGCTGTTGGTGCGGCATTATCTAATCTCCTTAATGCGGCTGGCTATAGCGTTCACAGAGAATACTATATAAACGACAAAGGAAAACAATGTAAGCTCTTAGGCCAATCCGTCTTTGCACGATACAAAGAACTCTTAGGTATAGCTTACCCTTTTCCAGAAGATGGCTACTGGGGAGATTATGTCATTACAGCCGCAGAGGCAATAAGAGAGGCTGTAGGGGAAAGGTATAAAGATGCCTCATTTAAAGAGGTAGAAAAGTTTTTTACCGACTTTTCTCTGAGAATGATGCTTTCTGGCATAAAGGATGACCTTGAGTCCTTTGGAATTAAATTTGACAGCTATCAGTCGGAAAAAGAGCTTTATGAGATAGGCGATGTCTTTAGGTCAATCGACTATCTCAAAGACAAAGGCAATCTCTATGAAAAAGACGGTGCGCTCTGGTTCAGGGCAACCCGGTTTGGAGACGATAAAGACCGAGTGATAATAAAACAGGATGGTGAGCACACATACTTTGCCTCTGACATTGCATATCACATGAAAAAGATAAATGCAGGCTTTAATGAGCTCATAAACATATGGGGCGCAGACCATCATGGCTATATACCGAGAATCGAGGCTGTCATGGATGCATTAGGCTACGAAAGAAAAAAGCTCGTGGTGCTTTTGGTTCAGTTGGTCACGCTGATGCGTGGAGGTAAGATTGTGCCAATGTCAAAGAGACTCGGAGAGTTCGTAACACTAAAGGAGGTCATTAAAGAGGTTGGTGCAGATACTACAAAATTCATATTCCTCACAAGAAGGCATGACAGCCATCTGGAGTTCGACTTAGAGGTGGCAAAATCCGTCTCATCGGAAAACCCTGTGTATTATGTTCAGTATGCAAATGCAAGGATAGGCAGTGTGCTGTCATATGCATCCGAAAAAGGCATTACCCTCGAGGGTCAGGCAGACCTCGAACTCCTTACCTCCGAAGAGGAACTAAAGATTATAAAAAAGCTCCTCATGTATCCAATGATATTTGAGGCATCTGTATTAAGCCGTGAGCCGCATAGAATAACCTTTTATCTTCAGGAGCTTTCAACGATGTTTCATCGGTATTACAATAAATACAGGATTGTAGGAGATGATGGTGCATTGAGCTATGCAAGGCTTTCCCTTGTTGAGGCAGTAAGGACAGTGCTCAAGGAAGGTCTTGAGATATTAGGCGTTACTGCACCTGAGCGGATGTAGCCTATTTGCCTGTTTTCAGGACTGCACTGCCTTGAAAAAAATCTGCCTGAGGGGTCTCCTTGCCTTTTGCCTTTAGCTTCACTCCCCTTGTCATTTCACTTATATCAGTGTCTTTTGTTTTTACCAGATAAAGCCCTTCCAAAGCCTCGAGGCTTATGTCTCCAAGTGGTGCAGGGCTTGCATATACGATTATATTTTCCTCGCCAAAAGGAGGGCTTACCTCAAGCTCAAACCTGTCATTTCCAGATGGAACCTCGTACATGACGCCTCCGTTAAAGTAATTGTCCTGCCTATAGGGATTTGGTAAAAGCTGAAGCGTATTACCGCTTGCATCCTTGTATATGAGCCTTGCATAAAATGGCTTATTTCCTTTGATATATACCTTTATCTTTTCACCCTGCCTGTAATCCTTCTTATCGGTCCAGAGCTGGACATTAAGAGGAGCAGTCGGGTTATCCATTATGTCAGAGGCACTGCTTACCTTTTCCATTGCCTTTTCATCAGGTATAACCTCTGCCCTTATCCTAACCTTATAACAGTCCCCAAGCATGGCATCCTTATACCAGCCCTTATCAAGCTCTTGCTGGACCCTGACCTGCGCATTTGTATAAGCACTGAGGAGGTCTTTTTCGAGCTCAAAGTCCTTTACATGCGTCTCGGTTTTTATATAGGTCATCACCTGCTCTGCTGCCTTTCTCTTGGCATCATCCATTGCAACTTGCTCTGTCTGCTTTCTCGATTTATCCTCGCCCATACAGGCATAGCCTTCTGACTCTGTAATGCTGGATGTTTCAGCATAGAGGCTTCCTGCCCTAAGCATGAATAAAGGCAATAAGACAAGAAACATTCTCAGCATAAACCCTCCTTACTTTCTTATAGCAATAGGGAAATCAACGGTAATCACAGGCTTTGTTGTTGTTGGAGTCTGTTTTCCCTTTGTAAGTTCTTTGACCCTCTCTGAGACATAAAGGTCAAGCATATTCAATGTTATCCTTCCCTTGCCTGTATAATCAGCCTTGCCGCTTAAGCCCTCTACAAGTGCCTTTGTGAATGCACCGTTTCCCCATGAGGCATCCTCTAAGGAATACTGTTTTCCAGTGGATGCCGCAAACACGATTGCACCGTTTTCAGCAGAGGATAGCTCGTTTACAACTGCATCTATGTCTGCAACCCCTCTCCTTGTTCCCATCACATTTCCCGAATAGCATGTATCCACAAACATAATCGTCTTTCCTGCTAAGGAGGCTATCGTGGTCTTTATCTCGGAAAATACAACCCCTGTCCTTTTAAGCTTATCCGAGTCTGCATCAACAGGCAGA